>DBFSDV010000058.1:0-16967 GCA_048417135.1 Candidatus Limivicinus sp.
ACAAGAAACAGAAGGGCAAGACCACAAAGGAAAAGCCCCCCAAGCCCCCTACAGACCCGGAACAGCTCAAACACAACCGCATAACAGTTATAGTCTTCATAGTGATCATCGCCCTTATTGCAATAGGCGCCACCGTGGCGGGCTTCTGGGTCACCAATAACGGCACCAGTTTGCCAAATGTGTACGTGAGCGATATCTTCGTGGGCAATATGAGCGCCGAGCAGGTGAGAGCCACCCTGGAGGAGAATAACTGGGAAGAGACGGTGGATACCGCTTTGAGAGTGAAGCTGCCCGCCAACGTCAGCTTCAAGGTGGACTCCTGCCTCTCCGGGGCAAAGCTCAGCCTGGACCGGGCGGTGGAGGCAGCCCTGAGCTACGGCCATGACGGCAACTGGTATGAAAACCTCTACCGCTTCATGCTCAACCACATCGGCCCGGTGGATGTGACCATAGTCAGCCAGGAGATAGACGGGGCCTATGTGCGCTCCCGCATTGCCGAGGGCATCTCCAAGCTGGAGAAGGCAACTGCCGATACGGACTATGAGGTGGACGAGGAGGCGGCAGTGCTGCGCCTGCGCAAGGGCGCTGGCCAGCTGCAGCTGGACCAGGATGGCCTTTACAGCCAGATAGTGGCCGCCCTGGAGGCCGGGCTGGAGGAGATAAACTACACTCAGCTGCTGGGCACCATAGAGATGCCGGACTTCCAGGCCATATATGACGAGCTTGCCGTGGAGCCCCAGGACGCCCAGTTTACCGAGACCTTCGAGATAGTGCCGGAGGTGAACGGCTGCTGGTTCGACACCGTGGAGGCGGCGGAGCTGTGGAAGGCGGCGGAGCCGGGGGAGCTGGTGAAGATACCCCTGACCCTCACCTACCCCGAGACTACAGAGGAGACCCTGAGCTCCATGCTCTACAGGGACAAGCTGGGCTCCCAGACCACCTACTACACCTGGAGCACCGACAACCGCATCAGCAATATCGAGAAGGTTGCGGAGAAGCTCAACGGCCACATCATGATGCCGGGAGATGTGTTCTCCTATAACGAATACGTGGGACAGCGCACTGCCGAGGCGGGCTTCCTGGAGGCGGGCGCCTATGACAACGGCGAAGTGGTGCAGGAGATAGGCGGCGGCATCTGCCAGGTGTCCTCCACCTTGTACTGCGCCATCATGTACGCCCAGCTGGAGACGGTGGAGCGCACCAACCACTACTTCAAGGTGGACTATCTGGACTACGGCCTGGACGCCACGGTGAGCTGGCCCAGCCCGGATTTCAAGTTTAAAAACAGCCGGGACTACCCGGTGAAGATAGTGGCCTACTGCAACGACGAGGACAAGTCCCTGACCATAGAGATCTGGGGCACCGATGTGGACGGCAGCTACGTGGAGCTGAGGACCACCAAGCTGGTGGTCTATGACAGTGTGTACGTGAACACTGCCGTGGGCTACGGCGTCAGCGCCTACAGGACGGTGTACGACGCGGAGGGCAACTTCCTCTATGAGGTGGAGGAGCCCTACGGCGTGTATTACCGCCACGACGAGGATATCCAGTGGCCGGCGGAGAAATATGCGGCGGATGCCGCCGCCGGCGAATGAAATAAACAGCATGGAGACAGGAGAAGAGAAAATGGAGAAAAAGACATTCTATATCACAACGCCCATCTACTACCCCTCGGACAAGCTGCACATCGGCCATACCTACTGCACCGTGGCCACCGACGCCATCGCCAGATACAAGCGCCTGTGCGGCTATGACGTGATGTTCCTCACCGGCACCGACGAGCACGGCCAGAAGATAGAGGAGAAGGCCAAGGAGGCGGGAGTCAGCCCCAAGGAGTTCGTGGACCGGATAGTCACCGGGGAGAACGGCATCCTGGACCTGTGGAAGCTGATGAACATCTCCAACGACCGCTTCATCCGCACCACCGACGACTACCACGTGGAGGCGGTGCAGCGCATATTCAAGAAGATGTACGAGAAGGGCGATATATACAAGGGGGCCTACAAGGGCAAGTACTGCACCCCCTGCGAGAGCTTCTGGACCGAGAGCCAGCTGGTGGACGGCAAGTGCCCCGACTGCGGCCGGGAGGTCCATGACGCCGAAGAGGAGGCCTACTTCTTCCGCCTCTCCAAGTATGCAAAGCCGGTGCAGGAGCTGCTGGAGAGCGGCACCTTCCTGGAGCCCGCCTCCCGGGTCAACGAGATGATAAACAACTTCATAAAGCCGGGCCTGGAGGACCTGTGCGTGTCCCGCACCAGCTTCAGCTGGGGCATCCCCGTGGACTTTGACCCGGGCCACGTGGTCTACGTGTGGGTGGACGCCCTCTTCAACTACTGCACCGCCCTGGGCCTGCTCAACGACAGATACGACGACTTTGAGCACTACTGGCCTGCGGACGTGCACGTGGTGGGCAAGGAGATAGTCCGCTTCCACTCCATCATCTGGCCCGCCATGCTCATGAGCATGGAGCTGCCCCTGCCCAAGAAGGTCTTCGGCCACGGCTGGCTGGTCATAGACGGGGGCAAGATGAGCAAGTCCAAGGGCAACGTGGTGGACCCCTATGTGCTGGCCGAGCGCTTCGGGGTGGACGCCTTGCGCTTCTTCCTGCTGCGCACCTTCCCCTTCGGCTCCGACGGCAACTTCTCCAACGAGCTGCTGATAAGCACCATCAACACGGACCTGGCCAACGACCTGGGCAACCTGGTCTCCCGCACCACCGCCATGGTGGAGAAGTACTTCGGCGGCAGGCTGCCCGTGGAGCGTGAGAGCGAGGACGTGGACAATGAACTGGTGGAGATGATAAAGAGCGCCAGAGACAAGTATGAAAAGCAGATGGACGCTCTCCAGCTGCACCTGGCCCTGGAGGACGTCTTCAAGCTCATCCAGCGGGCCAATAAGTACATCGACGAGACCGCACCCTGGGTGCTGGCCAAGGACGAGAGCAAGAAGACCCGCCTTGCCGCCGTCATGTACAACCTGTTGGAGGCCCTGCGTGTCTCCCTCATCCTTCTGACTCCCTTCATGCCCGAGAGCTGTGAGAAGGCCTTCAGGCAGATAGGCGCCGACGAGAGCTGCCGCAGCTGGGAGTCTGCCGCAGTTTACGGCGCACTGCCCGCCGATGTCAGCGTCACCAAGGGGGAGACTCTCTTCCCCCGCCTGGACATGGCCAAGGAGCTGGAGGCCCTGGAGAAGCTGGAGCACCAGAACAGCCAGCCCAAGACTCCCCCGGTGCTGCCCGACGTGAGCATAGACGATTTCTCCAAATGCGACATGAGGGTGTGCAAGGTCATAAGCTGCGAGGCCGTGAAGAAGTCGGACAAGCTCCTCAAGTTCATGCTGGACGACGGCAGCGGCACTCCCCGGCAGATACTCTCCGGCATCCACAAGTTCTATGAGCCGGAGCAGCTGGTGGGCAAGACCGTGGTGGCCATACTGAACCTGCCCAGCCGGAAGATGATGGGCCAGGAGTCCAACGGCATGCTCCTCTCCGCCGTACGTGAGGTGGAGGGCAAGGAGGAGCTGCACCTGCTCATCCTGGACGACTCCGTCCCCGCCGGCAGCCGGCTCTGCTGAAAACAGGATAGATCATCAAAATACCACCGCAGAGGACCTGCGGTGGTATTTTGATGAAAAAAATTTTTGTTTCCCTGCAAAAAATCCCGGAATACTGCGTCTATATAGACAGAGACAGAAAACGGGGAGGAATCGCAGATGCTTGACTGTCAGATAGTGGAGCTCTACTGGCAGAGGGACGAGAGCGCCATAAGCCAGACGGATATTAAATACGGCGGCTACTGCCGCAGCATATCCAACAACATCCTGAGAGACCCGGGGGAGAGCGAGGAGTGCCTTAACGACACCTATCTCCGGGCCTGGAACTCCATGCCCGCCGAGCGGCCGGAGCGGCTGGGGGCTTTCCTGGGGAAAATAGTGCGCAATCTCTCCATCTCCCGCCTGCGGCAGAGGAGCGCGGAAAAGCGGGGCGGGGGAGAATACGCCCTGTGCCTGGAGGAGCTGGCGGGCTGCACCCCGGGAGGCCGGGGACCGGAAAGGGAGCTGGAGCTGCGGGAGCTGACGGAGCATATAGACGCCTTCCTGGCGGGATTGAAGACGCAGGAGCGGGACATCTTCGTCAGCCGCTACTGGTACATGGTCCCGGTGGACAGGATAGCGGAGAGGGCGGGCTTCAGCTACAGCAAGACCGCCTCCATTCTCCACCGCACCCGGCTGAAGCTGGGAATGTATCTTAGAAAGGAGGGCCTGCTGTGAAAGAGGAGAAGCTCATGGACGCCATGAACGACATAAGGGACGAGTATTTGGAATCTGCCGGAAAGTTCCTGGGACAGATAGAGCCGGAGGGCGGGGAGACTGAGCCCGGCGGCAGGCGCCGGGGCTGGGTGAAGATAGTGCTCATCGCCGCCGTCATCGCATCCCTGCTGTCCTTCCCGGCCTATGCCCTGACGGAGTATCTGCTGAATTCTCCGGAACAGGCTCTGAAGCAGGCCATGGAGGAGATAGAGCGGCTCAACGAGCTGGGGATAACCCGGGCAAAGGTGGAGCCCGATGCGGAGGTCAGGAGAATTGACAAGCTGCCGGAGGGCGAGCTGGGGGAAAGCTACTTCCACCGCATCCTCTATCCCCGTTACCAAGTGGGAATATCCGGAGAAAAGTATACCTTTATAGCCCAGCTGGACATGGCCACGGGAAAGCTGCGTCAAATACACATTAATGCCTATGCTGACGAGGATGACGAGCTCATATACCGTGAGGAGCTGAGCCAGCCGGACGGAAACATTCAGATACTGGAATATTACGACAACACCGACGACATAGTCTCCCCGGAACTCACCATAGGAGAGCTTTGCCAGGCACTGGCGGAGTACTGGGGCTTTGAGGGCTATACCCTCAGCGGTACGAAAAATGAGGACTATAACTGGAACACTGCCGCCCCCGACGAGGACAGCCTGGTGAGAGATATCTGCGAAGGGCCCTACATCACCGTGTATTTTGAAGGAGACCAGGAGGGCGTGCCAATGTATATAGAGATATACCGTTTCAGCGGCTACACCTCAATGTCCATAGGAACAAATCATGCGGTGGGCTGATAATAAACAGATAAAAGAAAAAATCAAACCGGGGCAGTGCAGAAAAGGGATGCAAAAAAGCCCGCATTTTTGCGGGCTTTTGAGAGTCGATACCCTTTAATCCTGCCGGGAATAGGCGTAGTTATCCTGGGAGCAGGCGGGGTTGGGGCGCAATGTGGAGAGCTGGGCGTCCAGCTGCTTTGCACTGCCGGCGTTGGTGTTGACTACGAAGCGCCAGGCAATGAAGATGCCCAGCACCATGAACAGGAACATGGTGCCGCTGCTCTGGACTATCAGCAGAAGGCCCTCTCCGGTGAACAGCAGGTCCGAGGCAAACCACATGGCTTCGCCCAGGTCCAGGATATACTCGTCCATCATGAAGACCACGTAGGTGGCGTAGTTCATGATGAAGATGCTCACAAAGGAAAGCAGCACCACCACGACCACGGAGACCTTGTCCATCCTGCCATTGAACTTCCTGTAGCCCCAGGCGGAGGCTATGGGCACCAGGACAAAGAGCAGGACGTATATCCTCTCCGCCAGAACTAAGGAGAGGATGCTGGGTATGGAGCCCACCAGCATGCCCAGAACTGCGCCGATAAAACCGGTGAGATAGCTGCCGTTGGCCTTGTTGTCCTCCAGCTTCTGCCGGGACCTATCCACGCTGCTTCTGATGCAGCCGCTGTGTACCGGCTGATAATTATCGCCGTAAAAGCAGAGACTGTCCGGATTGCTGCCGCCGCAGACGGCGCAGCTGCTTGCCGGGTAAATGCCGTTTTGCTTCATGGCGGAGCTGATAGCTATCATGTAGGAGCCGAACTGCTCGGTATAGGGGCTCTTCCGGTTGAAGGAGACGACGAACCGGAGATACTGGCCGCCGTTTATGCAGCCAAGGTTCTTGCCGTAGGCCTCCTTTACCGAGGCCTTCATCCTCTTGACCAGGTCCTTGCCCGCATTGCCCGCCCTCACGGCCACGTCCAGATAGTAGTTGCCGCCGTTGTAGGGGCGCAAGGTCACGGTGTATCCGTTCCATGTGCCCATGCACAGCTGCCCTGCGCTGAAAAGTCCCATAGGCTCCAAAGCCTTGAAAATGGTGTTGGCTTTCATTCTTCCCTGTCCTCCTGTCTTTTTGCGGCTTTGCCTGTTCAGATTATATCATGCTCCGGCAAAAATACAAGAGCGGCTGAGGACAGGGGAAAATTTGGAGAATATCCGCCATGGCCGCCGGCTCTCCGCCCCGGCTCAAAGCCAAGCCTGAAACCGGGACAGAAAGTCCGGCCTTTCCCACCGGCGTCTTCCGGCCGGCCTCAGCGGCTGGCCTGCTTGCGGCGCAGGCTGAGGCAGTCGGCTATCATGGCTATGAACTCGCTGTTGGTGGGCTTGCCCTTTATGTTGGATACGGTGTAGCCGAAGAACTTCTGCAGCACCTCGATATCGCCCCGGTCCCAGGCCACCTCTATGGCGTGGCGGATGGCCCTCTCCACACGGGAGGGGGTGGTGTTGAACTTCTTGGCCACCTCGGGATACAGTACCTTGGTGACGGCGTTTATCATGTCCATATCCTTGATGGTGAGGATTATGGCCTCCCGCAGATACTGATAGCCCTTGATGTGGGCGGGCACGCCTATCTCGTGGATAATATCGGTGACCACCGCCTCCAGGTCCACATCCTGCCTGCGGGCGGCGAGCTGCTGGCGGCAGTCCACTCCCGCGGGAGGGACGCTGCCCGGCTCATCGCTGCCGCTGAGCTGACGTATGCGGCTGAGCAGAGCGGGGATGTCACAGGGCTTGGGCATGAAATAGTCGGCGCCCAGGGCGGAGCAGTCCGCGATCACCTTGCTGTTGACGAAGGCGGACAGCACGATGATGCTGCTTCGGGCGCTGGCGCTGCCTGCCCGGCGCAGGAGTTCCAGGCCGTCCAGCTTGGGCAGCACCAGGTCCATCAGCAGGAGATCCGGCTTCAGCTCAGCCAGCAGGCTGAGAGCTTCGATGCCGTCACCGGCTACGCCGACCACCTCCATATCCTTCTCCCGGCTGAAAGTGTCTGTCATCAGCCGGCAGAAATCCTGGTTTGAATCGGCTACAAGAATGCGAGTTTTGGTTTCCATAATTTTTATCCTCCCGTTATGCGATATACGGAGCAATTCGATACTCTAATGTATTCTACACCGTCATGTCGCAATAAAATTACCATAGTTGACACATTAGGAACAAGAATATTTTGTCGAACAACCAAGAAAATTTGTTGACATAATATAACATCTATCGAAATTTTTCAATAGGCTTCGACAAATTGTACTAAAAAAATATCACTCAAAATATCGGATTATGTCGAATTACCAAAAGATGGAATAATTTAGTCTAAAAAGAATTGAATTATCCAGCAAAAGGGAAATATACTACAGACGCCCCGGCCGGTGAAAACCCGGCCGGGGCGTACTGAGGACTTATGGAAACCTATGGAGAGGCTTCAGAGGCTCCGTTTTTTGTACAGGGCGATGGACAGGCGCCAGGAGATGAGGTAGGCGGCCACCGGGGGCAGCAGCAGGATGAGGGACAGCTCGTCGGGGATGACCAGGGCGCCCTGGTCCATCAGGCTCACACCGGCGGCAATGGCCGCCATGGAGGCGAAGATGAAGATGAAGTAGGCGAAGCGGCCCTTCTCGCTGCCCAGGGCGAAGATGAAGGGATAGATGATGGCAGGGAAGAACAGGGCCATGTACATGCAGATGCAGACTGCCTGTAACGGACTGCCCAGGTTTGCGGCCTGGAGCAGATAGACTATAAGCACCACCGGGGACCAGAGGAGCAGCAAAAGCAGGGTAAGCAGGTATTTCTCCGTCACCGCAGTGGAGCGGGAGATGGGGGTAGTCTCCAGGAAGCTGTCCCAGTGGCTGCGCTCGTCGTAGGATATGAGGCTTATATTCACCAGGGGCAGCATTATCAGGCCGTAAAACATGAAAAAGCTGTTGTCATCTCCCACAAAGGAGAAGGCGGTGAAGAACGCTATTATGAAGAGAAACGCCCGCAGCTCCTTTTTCATCACATAGAGATCCTTTAAAAGCAGACCTTTCATCATCTATCCTCCTTGACCATAAACACGAACAGTTCCTCGATACTCACCGGCTGCGTCTTTGCGCCCCGGGGCAGGGAGTCGTTGCGGACTATCATGCGGCAGCCGTAGGGGTTGTCCCGGCGGCCAATGACGGCGGAGGGCTCCAGCCTGTCCGCCTCTTCCCGGGAGCACTGGAGCAGGCCGTACTCCTCCAGCAGGGCGTCCTTCTCCTCCAGGAGCATGAGCCTGCCCTTGTGGAGGAAGGCGATATAGTCGCAGAGCTTCTCCAGGTCGGAGACTATGTGGGAGGAGATTAGCACCGAGTGGCCCTCGTCCCGGGTGAAGTCCAGCAGCAGATCGGTGACGCTGTCCCGCACCACCGGGTCCAGGCCGCTGGTGGCCTCGTCCAGGATAAGGAGTCTGGGCTTGTGGGACAGGGCCAGGGCCAGACCCAGCTTCATCTTCATGCCCCGGGAGAAGTCCCTGTAGGCCTTGTCCTCCGGCAGCTCCAGGCGGCGGATATAGGCGGCGAAGTCCTCCCGGCTCCAGCTTTTGTAGATGCTGGGCATGATCTTTCCCAGCTGCCGCACCGTCAGCTTCTCCGGCAGGCCCGGCTCGTCCAGCACCACGCCAAGCTCCTCTTTCACATCCCCCATGTCCCTTCCTATATCCCGGCCAAGGACTTTGGCGGAGCCGGCGTCGGCCTGCAATATACCCAGCAGCAGCTTGATGGCCGTGGTCTTGCCGGCGCCGTTTTCCCCGATCAGACCCAGGATGCAGCCCTCCGGCAGCTTAAGGTCCAGGGAGTCCAGGCTGAAATCTTTGAAGTGCTTTGTCAGTCCCTTTGTCTCAATGGCGTTGCTCATGTCTCTTCCTCCAGAATTTGGTACATCTCCCTGAGCTCCCGGGAGCTCAGGCCGCATTGGACGGCCAGGCGGCGTATCTCCGCCATGTGCCGCTCTATCTCCCGCAGGTTCTCCTCCCGTATAAGCTGAGTGTTCCTCTGGGAGACGAAGCTGCCCTTCCCCGGCAGGGTGTAGATGAAGCCGGCGCTCTCCAGCTCGTCATAGGCCCGTTTGGTGGTAATGACGCTTATTCCCAGGTCCTTGGCCAGGGAGCGGATGGAGGGCAGGGCCTCCCCCTCCGGCAGGCTGCCGTGGATTATCTGGGCTTTCACCTGGGCAAATATCTGCTCATATATGGGCGTGCCGCTGCGGTTGTCTATCAGTATGGTCATTGCATGCATCTCCGTTTACTGTATATGCACAGTATATACAGTTATAACAGTCTTGTCAATAGGGAAAGGGAAAAAACCCAAGAGAGGCGGCGGGAGCGGGAGGGAAAGGGGGAAAGTATTGACAAGAATGGGAAAACTGATATAATGTTGTCGATAAAAATTTAAACACCTTATCGAGAGTGGTGGAGGGAACGGCCCTGTGAAGCCCGGCAACCTGCGCAAAAGCAAGGTGCCAAATCCGGCGGTAAACGCAAGATGAGGCTATGCTGAGGCTGCGCTCCGTTGGAAAACGGGGCGTTTATGGTTTCGGCGGAGTAAAGGAGAAAGGTGTTTTAAAATGTATCCGCTAATTTTCCAATCCGATTTCGGCGTGCAGGACGGGGCGGTCAGCGCCATGTACGGCGTGGCCTATACCGTGGACCCCCGGCTCCGGGTCTTTGATTTGACCCATGAGATAGAGCCCTACAGTATCTGGGACGCCAGCTACCGGCTCATCCAGACCGTGGCCTACTGGCCGGAGGGCTCGGTGTTCGTGTCGGTGGTGGACCCGGGGGTGGGCTCCGACCGGCGCAGCATCGTGGCGAAGACCAGCACCGGCCAGTACATAGTCACTCCCGACAACGGCACTCTCACCCACATAAAGCGCCGGGTGGGCATAAGCGAGGCCCGGATGATCGACGAGACCGTGAACCGGCTGAAAGGCTCGGAGGAGAGCTATACCTTCCATGGCCGGGATGTGTACGCCTACACCGGGGCGAGACTGGCCAGCGGCAAGATAGATTTCAGCCAGGTGGGACCGGAGGCGGACCCGGAGAGCATAGTGGAGCTGCCCACGGTGGCCCCGGTGGCCGGGGACAACATGGTCAGCGGCACGGTGGACGTGCTGGACGTGCGCTTCGGCAGTCTCTGGACCAATATCCCCAAGGAGATGTTCAAGACCCTGGGCTGCTCCGTGGGGGACCGGGTGGAGATATGTATTGAGAACGACACCCGGGTGGTCTACCACAATGTGGTCACCTACGCCCATTCCTTTGCGGAGGTGCGGGTGGGCGAAGCCCTGGTATATATAAATTCCCTGGACTGCATGGCCGTGGCCATAAACCAGGGCAGCTTTGCCCGGGCCTACAGCGTGGGCACCGGCAACAGCTGGAAGATAAGCATCCGCAGGCTGGATGCCTCCCATTTCGGTTTTTGAATGTTGGGCCAAGCCCGGCGTTTGAAAATAATATAAACACAGAGGAGTAGAAAAGAAATGAAGAAGTCTCCTGTACAAACCATCGTGGCCATAGGTATAGGCGCTGCGCTGTTCTTCGTCCTGGGCCGCTTCGTGGCCATCCCCAGCCCCGTGCCCAACACCAACATCTCCGTGCAGTACGGTCTGCTGGCCTTCATGGCCGCCATCTACGGGCCCGTGGCCGGCGCCCTCATCGGCCTTATAGGCCATGCCCTCATCGACTTCAGCTACGGCTGGGGCGTGTGGTGGAGCTGGGTCATCGCCTCCGGCGTGTTCGGCGTCATCATCGGCCTGGTGGCCTCCAAGCTGCAGCTGGCCGACGGCATCTTCACCAAGGCCGATGCCGCCAAGTTCAACATCTTCCAGGTGGTGGGCCACATCGTGGCCTGGGCTCTGGTGGCCCCGGTGCTGGACATAGTCATCTATGCCGAGCCGGCCAACAAGGTGTTCCTCCAGGGTCTGGTGGGCGGCGTCGCCAACCTGGTCACCACCGCCATCGTGGGCACCCTGCTGTGCGTGGCCTATGCCGCGGCAAAGCCCAAGAAGGGCAGCCTGAAGGAAGAGGAGTAATATTCGCCCCTCAGTTTAAACGGCGGGAATTATTTCCCGCCGTTTACTGAATATGGCAAGACAGACGCTGCCCAGAGCACTGCCGCCACACAGAGAGGACGGCGCTGCTGTGTGCAGCCTTTATCCGGGAGGAAGAACATGGAGCCAATCATAAAATTTGAAAACTTCGGCTTTAAATACAATGCCCAGCAAAAGCCCACATTGTACGATATAAACCTGAGCATACACAAGGGAGAAAAAGTGCTCATCGCCGGGCCCTCCGGCTGCGGCAAGTCCACCTTGGCCCACTGCATAAACGGGCTCATCCCCGCCTCCTACCGGGGGGAGATGAGCGGCAGCCTCAGTATTGCCGGCAAGGACAGCCGGGAGCTGGGCCTCTTTGACATCTCCCGCCATGTGGGCACCGTGCTCCAGGATTCCGACGGCCAGTTCATAGGCCTAACCGTGGCGGAGGACATTGCCTTTGCCCTGGAGAACGACTGTGTGGCCCTGCCGGAAATGAAGGAGCGGGTAGCCCAGGCGGCGAAGCTGGTGGATGTCTCCGGCCACCTGGGCCATGCCCCCAACGAGCTGTCCGGCGGACAGAAGCAGCGGGTGGCCCTGGCCGGGGTCATGGTGGACGATGTGGAGGTGCTGCTCTTTGACGAGCCCCTGGCCAACCTGGACCCTGCCACCGGCAAGCAGGCCGTGGAGCTTATAGACGAGATACAAAAGAAGACCGGGGCTGCGGTGATAATAATCGAGCACCGGCTGGAGGACGTGCTCCACCGCCATGTGGACCGGGTGGTGCTCATGGGGGAGGGACGCATAATTGCCGATGTCAGTCCCGACGAACTGCTGTCCTCCACTATGCTTCAGGACAGCGGGATAAGAGAGCCCCTGTACATCACCGCCCTTAAATATGCCGGGGTGGAGATAAGGGCGGACATGTCCCCGGCCAGCCTGGAGACCATAAAGCTCAGCCAGGAGGAGAAAGAGCGGGTACACGCCTGGTTCAGCTCCCGGCCGGAGGCCCCGGCGGAAGCGGAGCGGCCGGTGCTGCTGGAGGCAAAGGAACTTTCCTTTGCCTATGAAAACGGCCACCAGGCTTTGAAAGGCGTGTCCCTCACGGTGTATCAGGGGGAGCTGATGGCTATAGCCGGCACCAACGGGGCGGGGAAGTCCACCTTTTCCAAGCTGGTCTGCGGCTTTGAACGGCAGCAGCAGGGCAGCCTCAGCTTCAAGGGCGGCGACCTGATGGAGCTGTCCATCAAGGAGCGGGCCGACCACATCGGCTATGTGATGCAAAACCCCAACCAGATGATATCCAAGGTGATGATATACGACGAGGTGGCCCTGGGCCTGCGCACCAGGAAGGTGCCGGAGGAGGAGATAGCTCCCAGAGTGGAGGAGGCCCTGAAGATATGCGGGCTCTGGCCCTTCAGGAACTGGCCGATATCGGCTCTCAGCTTCGGCCAGAAAAAGCGGGTGACCATCGCCTCCATCCTGGTTTTGAAGCCGGAGATGATTATCCTGGACGAGCCCACCGCCGGCCAGGACTATCGCCACTATACCGAGATAATGGAGTTTCTGCGGGAGCTTAATTCCCGGGGCATCACCGTGGTGATGATAACCCACGACATGCACCTGATGCTGGAGTACGCCGGCCGGGCCGTGGTCTTCTCCGGAGGCCGGGTCATAGCCGACGCAAGCTCCGCCGCCATACTCACCGACGGGGACGTGATACGCCGGGCCAGCCTGAAGGAGACCTCTTTGTACCCCCTGGCCCTGATGTGCGGCATTGAGGATGCCCGGGCCTTTGTCCAGCGCTTCATAGATTACGAGCGGGAGGCGGTAAGAAAATGACCAACATCTTCAATTACATCGACCGCCCCTCCCCCATCCACCGCCTCACCGGGGCCACCAAGCTGGTGTGCCTGCTGCTGTGGAGCTTTGCCGCCATGCTCACCTATGACACCCGCATGCTCATCCTGCTGCCGGTACTCAGCTTCCTGCTGTTTTATATCTCCCGGATAAAGCTCAGGGACGTGTCCTTCATGCTGGGCTTTACCGCGGTGTTCATGGTGCTCAATAACGTGCTGGTCTTTGCCTTCTCCCCCCAGCACGGGGTGGAGCTCTACGGCTCCAAGCATGTGCTCTTCGGGCTCTGGGGCAATTATGTGCTCACCAAGGAGCAGCTGTTCTACCATTTGAACCTGGTGCTGAAATATCTCTCCACCATACCCATAGTGCTGCTCTTCGTCTGTACCACCAACCCCAGCGAGTTTGCCGCCTCTCTGAACCGCATAGGCGTCAAATACACCGTGGCCTATTCCGTGGCCCTGGCCCTCCGGTATATCCCGGATATACAGCGGGAATACCATGATATATCCCAGGCCCAGCAGGCCCGGGGCATAGAGATGAGCCGGAAGGAGAGCCTGTCAAAGCGGCTGAAAAGCGCCAGCGCCATCCTCATACCCCTCATCCTCTCCAGCATGGACCGGATAGAGACCATCTCCAATGCCATGGAGCTGCGGGGCTTCGGCAAGAATAAAAAGCGCACATGGTATATGGGCCGGAAATTTACAAAACTGGATATCCTGGCCATGGCCTTCTGCGCCCTGCTGCTGGTCATATCCCTGAGCCTGAATGCCATAAACGGGAGCCGCTTCTGGAACCCGTTTGTATGATCATCCCAGAAAAGGAGAATATATGAGCCACTATTTCTTTACCTCCGAATCCGTCACCGAGGGCCATCCCGACAAGATCTGCGACCAGATTTCTGATGCGATTCTGGATGCCATTTTAGAGCAGGACCCCATGGGCCGGGTGGCCTGTGAGACCACCGTCTCCACGGGCCTTGTGCACATCATGGGTGAGATAAGCACCGGCTGCTATGTGGACATCCCCAAAATAACCCGAGAGGTGATACGGGGAATAGGCTACGACCGGGCCAAATACGGCTTTGACTGCGACACCTGCGGCATCATCACCAACATCGACGAGCAGTCCGGGGACATCGCCCTGGGGGTGGACAAGTCCCTGGAGAACAAGACCGGGGAAGAGGAGCAGCTTCAAAACGGCGCCGGGGACCAGGGCATGATGTTCGGCTACGCCTGTGACGAGACTCCGGAGCTGATGCCCCTGGCCATCTCCCTGGCCCACAAGCTGGCAAAGCGCCTGACTGCCGTTAGAAAGTCCGGGGAGCTGCCTTATCTCCGGCCCGACGGCAAGACCCAGGTCACCGTGGAATATGACGAGAACCGCCGCCCCCTCCGGGTGGACACGGTGGTCCTCTCCACCCAGCACGCCCCGGAGGCGGAGACTGAGCAGATACGCCGGGATATGATAGAGCGGGTGATAAAGCCCACCGTCCCCGAGGGACTGCTGGACGAGAATACCAAGTACCTGATAAACCCCACCGGCCGCTTCGTCATCGGCGGGCCCCAGGGGGACTCCGGCCTCACCGGCCGGAAGATAATCGTGGATACCTACGGCGGCAGCGCCCCCCACGGGGGCGGCGCCTTCTCCGGCAAGGACCCCACCAAGGTGGACCGCTCCGCCGCCTATGCCGCCAGGTATGTGGCCAAGAACGTGGTGGCCGCAGGCCTGGCCTCCCGCTGCCAGGTGGAGCTGGCCTATGCCATAGGCGTGGCCTCCCCCGTCTCCGTGCTGGTGGAGACCTTCGGCACCGGCAAGGTGGCGGACGGGGAGCTGGAAAAGGCGGTGCAGAAGGTCTTTGACCTGCGCCCCAGCGCCATCATCCGGGATCTGGACCTGCGCCGCCCCATCTACCGGCAGCTGGCCGCCTACGGCCATATGGGCCGGGAAGACCTGGGCGTCTCCTGGGAGAGGACCGACCGCACCCGGGCCCTGCTGGATGCCCTGAAATAAACCGGGACAATATATCGCTTTTCCCCCATACCGGCAGTATCCGGTCTGGGGGAAAATAATGTTTGGAAAATTCAGGGATTTGGCAGCAGGGAAACTTGACAAATGTGAATTTTTATGGTACCATTTCAACAGCCCTTGACAAAGGAGAAATATGATGATCCCCGCCGATAAAAAGATAGAGCGCATGCTTAACGTGGCCCACATGTATTATGAGAGGGACATGACCCAAAACCAGATAGCGAAGGAGCTGGGCATCTCCCGGCCCCTGGTGAGCCTGCTGCTCACCGAGGCCAGAAGCTGCGGCCTGGTGACCATCACCATAAACGACGTGCAGAGCCGGGAGCAGCTGGCGGCAAAGCAGCTGGAAGGCTGTTTTGGCCTGCCCAGAGCCATTGTGCAGCCGGATTGCGCCTCTGCCGATGCCACAGATAATGCCACCGCCTGCACCGCTTTTCGCCTCTGTTTTGAGGAGGGGGCGGAAAATATAGGCATAGGCTGGGGCTCCATGATGGGCCGTATGGCCGATTGGGCGGAGCCGGAAAAAGGGGAGAGCCACAAGAGCGCCCGCCTCTTCCCCCTCATCGGCGGCATAGGCGCCTCCTACCGGGGCTACCATACCAACGAATTGGTGAGGATAATCTCGGGAAAACTGGGCTGTCAGGCGGAATATCTGTACTTTCCGGCCATTTTTGATTCGGAGCAGGAGCTGGCCATTATACGAAATATGGAGACCTTCCGGGCCGTTTCCCAGCGCTGGGACAATATAGACCTGGCCTTTGTGAACGTGTCCAACTACCCCTCCTACCCGGACCTGGGCGTGGAGTACCGCTACGGCGGGCAGCTGCTGCGCCGCCGGGCCGTGGGCCGCATCCTGGCCCACTATTACGACGAGCAGGGGGAAATGATCCACCCGGATGTGGACAATGTGATCCAGTGTTCCCCGGAGCAGCTGGCCCGCTCCGGCCGGGTGACGGCCCTGTGTTCGGCCCACCTGAAGGAGGAGAGCGTCATCGGCGCTCTGCGCCTTGGTATCATCCACACCCTGGTGCTGCCCTGCAGCCTGGCGGAGCGGGTGCTGGCCCGGGCGGAGATGGCCGGGACCTGAGATAAAAAAGGAAAGTGCTTGGCTAAACTGCATAAAAGCCCTGAGGGGCTTTTTGCGGTTTAGCCGAATTTTTTTTGCTCGGATAAAAAAGTCTTGTAAGGGCAAGTTACATATGTTATCTTTAAATCAGAAAAGCGCTAACAAAAATAACATATGTTATATATTGGAGGAAAGGGCCATGACCAAAGCAGAATTCAGGGACAGAATAATAAAGGCCTGCCGTCGGGTGTCGGGGGCCGAGGGTGAGCTGACGGAGATTGACTCCAAATTCGGCGACGCCGACCACGGCATAACCATGACGAAAATATCCGCCGCCATAGAGGCGGCAGTGGAGGAGAGCCAGGGGGGCATCAAGGCTATGCTGGATGATGCGGCCATGGCTGTTATGATGATAAACGGCGGCAGCGCAGTGCCGCTGTGGAACACCTGGCTGGACGGACTGCAGGAGGCAGCCCCGGAGGGGGAGGAGATAAGCGCCGGGGAACTGAAGGAGATGTTCCGCCAGGCCTATGAAACTCTCTTTGCCCTATCCAAAGCCAAGGTTGGGGACAAGACCATGATGGATGCCCTCATCCCGGCCACGGAAGCCATGCAGGCCGCCGGGGAGGACGAGGCGGAGATATTCAACGCCGCTGCGGAGGCGGCAATAAAGGGGGCGGAAAACAGCAAGAATTTCGTCTCCAGGTTCGGCCGGGCCAGAAGCTACGGCGAGGCCACCCTGGGCACTCCCGACGCCGGGGCGGTATCCATGAGCTATTTCTTTGCCGGGCTTGCCGGGAAATAAGGCGCTGAGCACAGTATGTCAAACA
>DBFSDV010000059.1:0-25556 GCA_048417135.1 Candidatus Limivicinus sp.
TGCGCATACTTTTGTTTGGGTCAGATCCGACCCGCAGGATGTTTCGGTAGTCAAGCAATTTGATTTTCCTCCTTGGTAAAATGTCACACGGTGTCGTGTGCAAGTACCATTATAGAGGCAAATTATCCCTGTGGCTGACCTCCGTGACAGTGTGGCTGTTTTGCCGTGAAGGTGTGGCTAAAAGTCCGTGCAGATGTGGCTCTGTCTCCGAAATTTACATAGGACTTGAAAAACCATTTATTCAGTGACGGAAGCAAATGAATATTAGAAAAAAGCTGTAAGCCTTTACACACAAGATTTTTGAGAGGTTTTAGATAGAAAAATCACAGTGGTTTCTGCATGCCGGCATCCCGAGCCAGAGGGGAGCCGACAAAGTCCCGGGAAATAAGGCAACAGGAAAAATAACGGCAGCTTAGGGAGGCGGCTATGAGCGAAAAGAAAAGAGAGCGCATATTATTCAGCTGTCTGGGCAGCACCGACCCGGTGCGGGGAGAGCACGACGGAGCCATGCTGCACATTGCCCGGCACTACCGGCCGGACAAAATACAGTGGTACATCACCCCGGAAATGCGGCGGATAGACGAAAAAGACCGGCGTTTTACGCTGGCTATGGAATATCTAGGACGCCAGTGCCCGGGCTACAGCCCGGAGATATTGCCCCCGGTCTATGGCCAGCAGGAGGATGTGGCGGACTTCGACGGCTTTTACGACGATTTCCGAGAGCTGTTCACCCGGCTGAGCCGGAGCTATCCGGAGGCGGAGATACTGGTGAACCTCAGTTCCGGCACGCCCCAGATGAAAACCACCCTGGTGCTGCTGTGCTCGGACCTGGTCTACCGCACAAGAGCCGTGCAGGTGAAAAACTTTGAGAGACGCTCCGGCACGGCATTGCGCACCACCGCCGAGAACTATGAGCTGGAACTGGAGCTGGAGCTGAACCAGGACGCCCAGCCCGAGGCGCCCAACAGATGCAGCGAGCCGAAGCTCATCCTGGTGCAGCGGAAAAAGCTGACGGACCAGGTGGAGTCGCTGCTGAAGCGCTATGACTATGGAGCCCTGGAGGACATGGGCAAACTGCTGCCGGAGGAACTGCGCCCGCTGGTGAAGCACATGGCCTGCCGCAGCGCCTATGATATGGAGGGGGCTCTCAGCCTGGCCGGGAGCTGGGAGGGCATGGAGCTCTATCCGGCAAAGGAGAAGAAACTGAAAACCTACGGGGAATACAGGGCCCTGTCGGAATACATATTGGTGCTGAAGGCGATGCAGCGCACCGGGCGGCTCACCGACCTGGTCATACGCCTCAACCCTCTGGTGATAAGGCTGCAGCGGGCCTTTTTGGAGAGCAGCGGCCTGAATATGGACAGCCTAATTAAAAAAGCCGGAGGCAGGGAGCGCATCCGGCGGGAGCTGTTGGAAAGTTACCGGCCGGAGCTGCTGGCCTGGCTGGACGAAAAGTACGCCGACAGGGGCGGCTTTGCCGACTGCGACCCCAGCATACAGCTGTACAATTATATGATAGATAGGCTGGGAAAAGGGGAGAGCAGCCAGGGAAAGCTCTACCGCAGCCTGGAAAAACTGAACCGGGAGCGAAACGGTTCTGCCCACAGCCTGAACAACCTGGGAGAGAGGGAGATAAGGGCGGCCATGGGCTGCTCCTCCCAGGAGCTTATAAGGGGGCTCGTTTCCGCCATGGAGGAGCTCTTCCCCCGGCACTTCAGCCCGGAGCTGTTCAACATATACGACAGCGTGAACCGGTACATCCGCAGCAAGCTCTGACCGGGTGCGAAGCCCCGCCCCGGCCGGCTGCTTTTGCCGGAGAAAAAAGCCTCTTCGCACCGGGATTCGGGTATTTTTCCCAGGAAGTTATTGTAAAATCAATATAGATATGGTATATTTTTGTCTAAGATTATCAGTCAGATAAAATGTATTGCATCGGTATTTGTGACTATTTGCCGAAGCAATTTATCCCCGCAAGGGGACGGTAACTACAGGGAGCAACCTTCGAGTATGTCTATGGTGATGAAGCAATTTATCCCCGCAAGGGGACGGTAACTGCTGGGCCATCCCGTGGGATTGCACGTGTACAGAAGCAATTTATCCCCGCAAGGGGACGGTAACCTCCTGCTGGGCCGCTGCCTTTTTATCCGCCTTCAGAAGCAATTTATCCCCGCAAGGGGACGGTAACTCATCTCCGTAGCAAACTGGCACGGTGTCATAGTTGAAGCACTTTATCCCTGCAAGGGGACGGAGGCACGACCATAGTCTGCAAAGTAGTTACTGCGCTGTTGATTCCGTTCATCCCCGCAAGGGGGCATATTTTTTAAAGGGGGGATGCCGGGTGCATCCGCAGACCTTGAAGGCGGCCTATGGCTGCCTGCTCCACGATTTTGGAAAAATAGTATACAGGGCCGGGGGCGGCTCCGGCAGCCACAGCCTTCTGGGCTGGCAGGATCTGAGCCGAGTACTGACCGGGGAGAGCTGGCAGCCGGTGCTGGACTGCCTGCGCTGGCACCACGCCTCGGAGCTGCGCCGGGACAAGCCGGAGAAGGGAAGCCTGGCCTACATAGCCTGTGTTGCGGACAACCTGTCCGCCGCCGCCGACCGGCGGGAGACAGAGGTGGAGGGCGGCGGCTTTGCCCGCAGGCTCAGCCTGAGCCCTGTGTTCTGTCACATGAACGGGGAACACCCCGGCTTCAGCATAGACCCTAAGCCCCAGGACGGCAGGCTCCGGCAGCCGCTGAGGCAGGAGAACGAGATACCGGCGGGGCGCTATGAGGACGCACGGCGGGAGATAAAAGCGGCCTTCCCCGGAAACTTGCCGGAGGAGAGCTGGCTCAACTCCCTGCTGGGGCTGCTGGAGGTCTGGACGGACTGCTTCCCTTCCAGCACAAACCTGGGGGAGAGCCCGGACATCTCCCTCTACGACCACCTGAAAACCACGGCGGCCATAGGCTGCTGCATAAGCGAGTACCTGCTGGAGCAGGGGGAGCAGGATTTCAAGTCGAGGCTTTTTGAAGGGGAGAGCAGCTTCAGGGCGGAAAAGGCTTTCCTCCTCTACTCCGCCGACCTCTCCGGCATCCAGGATTTCATCTATACCGTGACCGACTCCGGGGCGCTGCGCTCCTTCAGGAGCCGCTCCTTCTTCCTGGGGCTTTTGATGGAGCACTATGTGGACGAGCTGCTCCGGGGCTGCGGTCTGTGCCGGGCAAATCTGCTCTACAGCGGCGGA
Organism: Candidatus Limivicinus sp.; assembly: GCA_048417135.1. GTDB lineage: Bacteria > Bacillota > Clostridia > Oscillospirales > Oscillospiraceae > Limivicinus. The sequence continues at coordinate 3,230 of DBFSDV010000059.1, forward strand.
GGCCACTGCTACATCCTGCTGCCAAATACCTCCAAGGTACACCTGCTGCTGGAGGACTACAACCGGCGCTTCAACGACTTTCTCATTGAAGAGTTCGGCAGCCGCCTCTTTATAGCCCAGGGCTGGACGGAGTGCAGCGGCAACGAGCTGACCAACACTCCCGGGGAGGAGAGCCCATATAAGGAGATGTTCGGCCGGGTCTCCCGTCGGATAGCCGCCCACAAGCTGCACAGGTATTCACCGCAGCAGCTGCGTATGCTCAACAGCCGGGAGCAGCCGGGCGAGCGGGAGTGCAGCGTCTGCGGCAGGACGGACAAGCTGGACGAAAAGGAGGCTCTGTGCAGCTGGTGCCGCAGCTTCCGGGAGCTATCAGGAAAGATACAGCAGAAAGACGTGTATATGATCAGCAGCCGGGACGAATGGGGAGCGGAGCTCTGCCTGCCGGCTCTGGAGGGTGAGGCATACATCAGCTTTACCGACGAGGAGGAGGCCCGACGCCGCCTCAAGGAGGGCGGCAGCATAATCCGGGTATACACAAAAAATAAAAGCTGCACCGGGTTTCGGTACAGCACCAAGATTAATGTGGGGGATTACCACAGGGATAACCGTATGGACAAGCTGGCGGACAGCGCCAAAGGCATCCGGCGCATAGCCGTGTGCCGGATGGACGTGGACGACCTGGGCCAGGCCTTTGTCTCCGGCTTCGAGAGGCCGGGAGCTTCCGGCGCCAGGGAGCGCAGCCACTATGTCACCCTGTCCAGAACCGCCGCCTTTTCAAGGCAGATGTCCCTCTTTTTCCAGAGATATATAAACGACATACTCTCCGGGGAATACAATAATTGCAGAGCGCTGGACGTGTCCATTGTATATTCCGGCGGGGACGACGTGTTCCTGGTGGGAGCCTGGAACGACGTGGTGGAGGCGGCAAACAGGATACAGAGCGCCTTCTCCCGCTTCTGCTGCGGTTCGCTGAGCATAAGCGGCGGCCTGGGCATTTTTGACGAGCACTTTCCTATCCGCATTTCGGCGGGGGTCACCGCCGACCTGGAGGAAAGGGCCAAGGCGGAGCCGGGCAAAAATTCCCTGGTGCTTTTTGAAGACTGCCGGGACCACTGCTACGGCTGGCAGGTATTCAGAGAAAAAGTACTGGGAGAGAAAGTAAAGGCCCTGGAGGATTTCTTCAGGGACAACGACGATAAGGGCAACAGCTTCCTCTACAAGCTGCTGGAGCTGCTGCGCCGGAGCCGGCAGCCGGGAGAGGGCATCAACCTGGCCAGATATGCCTACCTGCTGGCCAGACAGGAGCCCAGGAAGAGCGACCCGAAATGGAAAAGCTATCGGTCCTTTGCCGATAAGATGTACGGCTGGGCCCTGGACCGGGAGGACAAGAGGCAGCTGATAACGGCAATCTATATCTATGTATATGAGAACAGGGGGGAATGAGCCATGGCCTATAAGGACAATTATTACGGCGGCGGGTACAAAAAAGCTCCGTCCAATACAGCCCAGGGAGAGCAGAGAGACAACAGGGAAAGAGCAAAGCCGGAACCCATTAAAGCCGAGCCCCTGCCGGCCGACTATCTGGACAAGGCTGAGGAGCTGATGCGCAAGGAGAAAGACAGTATAAGCACCAGTAAGATACGCCGCCTGTACAGCATGGTCACCGATGTGTACAACCGGGAGAGGCTGAGTACCGAGGCTAAGCTCTCCCCGGAGAGCGCGGCGGCCATTGGCATGATGCGGGTGCGCTTTGCCTACGAGGCCGGGCGGGACAAAGATGTGAAGAGTTTTATCGCCAACGCCAAGCTGATGAACTATCTGAAAGGCATAGGGGACAGCCGGGAGAAGTTCATGGATTTTGCAAAGTATATGGAGGCCCTGATAGCCTACCATAAATTCTTCGGCGGAAAGGAGAACCGAAACAATGGCAGGTAAATTGCTTATACAGTGCCAGCTGGTCACCGTTACCGGCATGCACATAGGGGGAACGGATATCTTCTCCGCCATAGGTGCGGCGGACAGCACGGTCATACGGGACGCCCGCACCGGCTGGCCCATAGTCCCCGGCAGCAGCATAAAGGGCAAGCTGCGCTCCCTGCTGGCCTGCAGCCTGGCCGGAGATATAGAGAAGCTGCCGGACTTTGACAAAGACGATGAGCGAATCAAACGGCTCTTCGGCAGCGCAGATCCGGTGCAGGCGGCCCGGGCCCAGTTCGCCGACGCCTTTGTGATAAACTACGAGGAAATGAAAAACGTGGGCCTGACCGAAGTGAAGTCGGAAAACACCATCAGCCGCACCACCTCCGTTGCAAACCCCAGGCAGATAGAGCGGGTGAACCCGGGGGTGAAGTTCGGCCTGCGGATAAGCTACAATGTACACAACGCCAAGGAGACCACCGAAGACATGGAGCTTCTGGCAAAGGGCATGAAGCTTCTGCAGATGGACTATCTGGGAGGCCACGGCTCCAGAGGCAGCGGCAGGGTGAGCCTGAGAGATTTTAAGGTCACAGACGAGAACGACAAGGAGCGCAAGGACATTGCCGACATTTTCCGGGCGGTGAATGACTATGAACTATTTCCTGATCAAGCTGGCCTTTGATGCGCCCGTGCATTTCGGGCTGCCGGACGGGGGCCAGACCCTGGCGGCTTCCCAGGAATTTCTCCATGCGGACAGCCTGTTCTCCGCCCTGTGCCATACGGCCCTTCAGCTGCAGGGCGAGGCGGGGATAAAAAGGCTCTGCCAATGGGCGGAAGAAGGGGAGCTTTTGCTGTCGGATATGCTGCCCTGGCAGGGGGAGGACTGCTTTTTGCCCAAACCCTTTTTTATGGCTGAAGGCAGAAAAGACAGCCCGGCCTCCCAGCGCAAGGCCGTGAAAAAACTCAAATGGATCGCGGTCAAGGATTTTCCGGCTTTTTCAAAAGCGCTGCATGGAGGCGATCTGCCCGAGAGCTGCGGGCAGCAGCCCAGCTTCGGCGCCGCCGGCGAGCGCACCAGAGCCGCCATACATGACGGCGAGAGCACGGTCCCATACCAGGTGGGGATATTCAGCTTCAATGAGGACAGCGGATTGTATTTTATTTGCGCAGTCAATACGGAGGAGCAGGAGGATTTCCTCATGTCCCTCATCCAAGTCCTGGGCATCGGCGGAATAGGGGGAAAGGTGAGCAGCGGCTGCGGGAAGTACCATGTGGAAGACAGCGTCCTGCTCAACGAATATTTTGACCGGAAGACCCAGTGGCTGTACGAAGCCCTGACGGAGAAAAGAAGCTACAGCCTTCTCCTTAACGCAAGCCTGCCCGGAGACGGGGAGTTGGACAGAGCCATGGAGGGCGCCAGCTTCCAGCTGGTCCGGCGGGGAGGCTATGTCTCCTCGGAGAGCCATTCAAGCCGGCCATTAAAGAAAGAGACTCAATATTTCTTCCGGCCGGGTTCGGTATTTGTAAACCGCTATGAAGGGGAGCTTTACCGGGTGAGCCGGGGCGGCAGCCATCCCGTATACCGCTATGGCAAGGCGCTGTTTCTGGGGGTGGAACTATGAGCGGGACAACAGGACAGCTCCAGACCTTTGACCTGAGCCTGAACACCCTGGGCCCGGTGTTTATAGGCGACGGCGAGAAGATAGGCAAAAAAGAATACATCCATGACAGACAGCGAGGCACGGCCTCCCTCTTCGACGAAAAAAAGTTTTTCCGCCTGCTGACGGAAAAGAACCTTGTGGACAAGTATGAGGCCTTTATGTACGGCGGCGAGGGGGAGCTCTATGACTTCCTCACCTGTGACTGCGGACTCAGGGAACCTGACTGGGCCCCGGCCCTTCGTTGCTCACTAAAAATGGGGGACAATTTGGACGCCGCCCGCTCCGCAAACGAAATCTCCTGCTTTGTCCGGGACGCCAGGAGCCGGGCGTATATTCCCGGCAGCAGCGTGAAGGGTGCGCTGCGCACGGTGCTCCTTCAGCAGATGATTTTAAAGGACGGCAGGAAAAGAGAGCTGCAATCTTCTCCCAAGGAAAGGGGAGAAGTCATACCTGAGGAGAGGTATCTGCACAAACTAAAATTGAAAGAAAAGACATCCGACATGGTGAACAGCATCATGCGGGGCGTCCGGGTCTCGGACAGTATGCCCGTAGGCGATGATGAGCTTTGCATAGCTTCAAAGTACGACTGCAGTACGACAGGGTGGATGCGCAGGATAAACACTTTTCGGGAATGTCTTAGGCCGAACGTCCGGCTGCATTTCAAGCTCAGTCTGGACCAAAGCATATTGAAGGGCGTCATCACCGCCGACAGCCTGATGGCGGCCATAGACGAATTCGACGGATATTATCTTGACACCTATCTTTCCCACTTCCCAGTCCCCAGGGGCATGGTAAACGTGGACTTTGAAAACTGCATATTCCTGGGGGGCGGCTCAGGCTTCTTCTCCAAGTCTCTGCTTTACCCCTATCTGGGGAAAGAGCGGGGCCTGAAAAATACTGCTCGGATGATGCAAAAGACTTTTTCAGGCCATTACCACGAGCGGGATTTGGAAAAAGGCATTTCTCCCCACATGATGAAGTATACAAGATATGAGGGACAGGTTTATCCCATGGGAATGTGTGGTGTAGAACTCAAGTGATTGCGCAATACAGACTGAAGCTGAATCAGGCGGAGGGCGGACGCATATTGAACACTGCGGCCTACAGGCTTTATGCCTGGCTGCTGGAGCAGGTGGATGAGGAATATGCGGCATATGCCCACAGGCAGGAGAACAGGTGCCTTTCCCAATATCTGAGCGGGGACACCTGGGTGATAAATCTTTTCGGGGAAGAGGCCGGGGAAAACTTCGGCGCCGTGCTTGAAAATACAAAAGAAATACATCTCAAGGGATGCGATTTTTCCGTAGCCGGCAGCAGTTCCGTACTAATAGAGAAAGCGGAGGATATACTCAACAGAGGCCGGGAGCTGAGCTGCCGCAAGGCGGAGCTGCGTTTCTTGACTCCCACGTCATTTCGCCAGGCGGGGCGCTATGCCATATACCCTGAGCCTGGGCTGCTGGTTCAGAGCCTGCTGATGGGCTGGAATCAATTATGCCCTTCATTCCTGCTGGATGACAAAGATGTGGAATCCGAACTGAAAAACGGCATACACATTGTGGACTACAGCCTGCGCACCGCCAGGTTCAAACTGAAGGACACATCCATCCCCGGCTTCTGGGGCTGGGCCTCTGTGGAGGCGAGGCTCCCCGTGGTGCTGCTGGAGCTTTGGAATGCCCTGCTGTATTTCTCCCAGTTTTCGGGTCTGGGCATCAAAACGGCCCTGGGAATGGGTGGCTTGGAAGTTTATTCACTTGGCACAAAAACAGGTTCTTTTTTGTGCGGTTCTTAGATTATTCAGATTATTAATAATGGCCAGGAGCATTCCGCTCCTGGCCAAATATTTTATCTATAATGGGACCACGGGGTGAACGGCTGCACTGCCGGAAAAACACGGGAGGAAGCAGGCATTTGCCGGGGCGTCACAAATCAAGAAAGTCCCTGCGGTAGTCTACGCCAAAATACTCTGCCAACTCCGCAGCTGCTCATCAGTGATGGTATTCATTCTGGGCAGGCCGGCGGTGAGCATATATATCTGGGCGGCTTTCTCCACGGTCTCTATCAGGCCGAAAGCCTCGTCCATGGTCCGGCCTGCGCCATAGATACCGTGCATGGCCCAGACCACAAGGCGGAAGTCCACCATCTTCCGGGCGGTGGCCTCGCCGATGGCGTTTGTGCCGCAGAGCATCCAGGGCAGGTATTCGGGTAGCATCAGCATATCCGTGACACCCTCCAGCCGTCCGCTCAGCTTATCGGCGTAAAGCTGGTATATGGAATTGAAGGGCTGGAACTGACAGCCGATGCGGCGGTACAACAGGGAGAAGGGCAGCAGTTCATGTACCCGGGAGATGACAGTTTCGGTGCGGCTGTCCCGGTAGGTATAGACCGGCGGCACTTCCTCGTCCTCTCTAAGCAGCACGTAATCCACACCCCAGGTGTTTATGGAGAGGCTGGCTATCCCGGGAAACTCTGCCTTTGCCGCCCGGATACCCTTTTTGACTTCCGCCACGAGGGTGTCCATATCCCAGACAAGATGCCCGTCCTGTTCCCTGACACCGTTGGGGGAACGGTAGACCTCCCTGATTTCTATCCGGCCCTTCTCTCTCCGGCCCACTATATGCCGCCCGGAGGATGCGCCTATATCTATTGCAAGACAGTATTTTATTGACGGCCTTCTTTGAAAGACAAAGGTACTTGCAGTTCAGAGAGGATGCCGGCTCAGCCCCGGAGCTTTCCACCGAAGCCTTTGGCGACGGTGCTCTCCACGGCCTTGTACATGAGCTTTATCACCGGGGAGAAGTCCTTCATCTCCTCCACGGTATTGTCCATGGTGAATTTACTTTTTTCCAGAGCGGGGGAAACATAGCTCCTGCCCAGCAGGGCCTCCCACTGCCGCCTATCGGCTTCCCCTGACAGTTGTCATAGAAGCTCCCGGCCTGCCAGGAGGGGGCGAGAAGGGCTTCGCCTTCCAGCTCTATTTGTGCAGACAGCCTACCAACCTGTATTGTGTAGCTGCCGCCGGGGTCTTCCAGCCCTCCTGCCACAGATGGTGGGCGGCATAGTCGCAGCTCCGCTCCTCCGCCGGAGCCTCCTCCGCTATTCCGACAAGCCCATTACGGCCATAAGCAATTATTTGGGCTTTTCCTCCCCCGGACATTTTTCAAGAGTATTCAAAAAGTATGCCCTGAGCACCCCCGGGAGAGTACAGGTAAAATATATGAGATGAAGCTTCCGGCCTCTCCCCCGGACGGGAAATCGATTCTTTCCTTCTCGGCCCGCCTATGCTATAATGAACCATAACAGGGGGTGTATATTTTGAACCCGTACTCTTTTGATGTGGCAAATCTCAGGGACAAGAACTATTATTCCCTTCTGGTGGACCTGATCAACTTTATCCGCTCAAAGCATTACAAGGTTGGGGACAAGCTGCCGCAGGAGAGCATACTTGCTACCGAACTCAGCTCCAACCGGTCCACTTTACGGGAGATGCTGAGAGTTCTGGAGGTCCTGGGCGTTATCGACTCCAAGCGCGGCTCCGGAAACATCTATCTCGGCAATCTGGATATAGGATTTATGAACCTTTTCATTGTGGCCAGCATGCTGTCCGACCAGGCCCCGCTGGAGTTCAACAGCATACGCGCCACCATCGAGGCCAGCGCTGTGGACCTGTTCATAGACAAGGCCACGGATGTGGACATCTATAAGCTGAAAATGCTGTATAATGACCACATGTCGGAAAATGTGGACAAGGCCTCCATGGACTATCTGGACGCCCATATTCGCTTCCATGAGCTGCTTTTGAAGTACTACGGCAACGAGACCGCAAAACAGCTGACCCGCAGCAGCCTGCGGCTGATGAAGCGGGATTATGAGACTTCCGTAGAGAGCGACACCTCCATCTCCCCGGAGACAAGGGAATACTACAAGATGAAGCAGAGCAGCAGCTCGCATCTTATGATAATTAAAGCCATCGAGGCGAGAGACAAAGCCCTTGCAAAGGAACTGGTCATTAAGCACGCACTGATGGCGACAAAACAGAATAACAGCATTTAAAAAAGCTGTGCAAAAAAGCACAGCTTTTGACATTTACTCTTTGTACTTAACTATCAGCGCGTCGGCAGCTTTGACGCCTTTGCCTTTTTCATATACGAACACCGGATTCAGGTCTATTTCGGAGACCCTGTCCCGATTATCCGCTGCGTATTGAGATACCTTTACCATAAGTTCTGCAAGGGCCTGAATATCCTTGGGCGCACTGCCTCTGTAACCGGTGAGCAGTCTGTACGACTTGAGGCTTTCCAGCATTTTCAGGGCTTCGTCATGGGTGACCGGACAGGGGCTGAGCGCAGCGTCCTTGAAAAGCTCCACGAAGATACCGCCCAGGCCGCACAAAAGCATGGGCCCGTACTGCCGGTCGTTCTTCACGCCCACTATCATCTCGATGCCCTGAGGTACCATCTCCTGGATGAGCACACCGTCTATTCTCGCCTCCGGTTTGAAACTGCGGCAGTTAGCCATTATTTCGCTGAAAGCGGACACGGCCTCTCCCTCATCCTTTATACCCAGGCGCACTCCGCCTGCCTCTGTCTTATGCAGGATATCCGGGGAGTCCACCTTGAGGACCAATGGATATGAAGCATCCTTGAGCTGTTCCTTCAGATCAGTCATATTTGATGCCGAGCTCTGCCACGGAACGGGTACTCCCAGCCTCTGCATCTCAAGCTTGGATTCTTTTTCGGACAGTGCTGTGGTACCGGAGTGGTCCTCGTCAGGTACTGACAGGGACAGGGTGTGCTCTTGTGGCTGGTAGTTTATAAAGGTACAGAGATTTGCAAGGGTCTTGTATGCCAAATCTCCTACAGAGAGCATGGGCACATGGGCAGCCTGTATCCTCCCCAGCGCTTCGGCGTTTCTTGTTTTTTCAAAGGAGGGAACTATAAAGGTGGGCGGCAGGCTGCCTTCCCGGAACATTTCCTCCAGAACATCCAGGCAGGTTAGGTCCTTCCGCTCCGGCCTTTCCGCCAGTTCCAGACCTAGGACAAATATATTCATCTGCGGGTCAGCCGCAATATCCTCAAACATGGTCTTAACCTTGTCATGTTCCGAGAACATCTCCGTTGTGGGGTCCAGGGGATTGCGGGCCGTGGAGAAGGCGGGAATAAGGCTCTCAACGACGGCCTTTGTCTCTTCGGTATAGGCGGGCAGCTCCAGAGAGTATTTTTCGCAGAAGTCGGCGCATATGGTGTTTTCTCCGCCGGAGAAGTTCACCGCAGCTATCCCGGAGCCGGAGGGGAGCCTGCCGTCCAGCAGTGCAAACATCCTCGCCGTAGAGTTGAACTCTTCAAGGCTGTCGCATACCACCACGCCGAAACGCTTCAGTATGGCCTCAAAGCTCTTGTAGTCTCCCGCCAGGTTCCCGGTATGGCTGGCGGCGGCTGCGCTGCCTTTGGCGCTTCTTCCGGATTTGAAGAGGACGACGGGCTTGCGCCTTTCCGCAGCCGCCCGGAGGGCCTGCTCGAATATCTTTGCATCCTTTATGCCTTCCACATATGCCGCGATGCAGTTGACATGCTCGTCCTGGGCATAAAACAGCATGTACTGCTCCAGGGTGCAGACGGCGCCGTTGCCCACGCTGACCCCGTAGGCGCAGAGCTCCGGCATGGAGCGCATCAGGTTGCTGTTTATATATCCGCTGTGGGCCACCGCGCCGATGCCTCTCTCAACATTTTTCTCGGGAAACAGGGGAGAAGTGGCATAGCAGCTGATTTTGTCCACCTTGTTGTAGAGGCCCACGCAGTTGGGACCGCACAGGAGCATGCCGTATCTGGCGCAGATGCCGGCCATCTCCCGCTCCAACTGCCTGCCGCTGTCGGTGCCGTCCTCACTGAAGCCGCTGGCATACACTATGGCGGCCTTGACCCCCAGCTTTCCGGCCTGCTCCAGATAGCCGTTTACAAGATTCACATTTACGCAGAGTATCACCGTCTCAACCGTCTCGGGCAGTTCCTCCAGGGAGTGGTAGCATTTTCTGCCCAGCACCTCATCCCGCTTTATATTGACAAAATAGACATGGTCAGAGATACTGCTGAGCAGAGCCCCCTCGGCGGCGCCCCGCCCCATCCCGGGCTTCTCCGAGGCGCCGACCACGGCCAGGCTTTTGGGTCTGAAAAGACTGTTAAGGTCCATGACAAATCACCTCCCCCGGCTCATACGGCGTTGAATCCGGCGTCAAAGGCCGCCTCGTTCACAGCCTGCATTTTGCTTTTACCTTTTTCCTCAAACATGTGGGCCATTGACAGCTTGGTAGCCTCCGGGGTGAAGTAAGCGGTCTTTTTCATCAGCGCGCCTATCATAACTATGCTTGCGCCCTTAGCGTTATTTACGGAGTAGGCCAGCTGGGCCGCATGGACCTTCACCACATTGAAGCCCTCGGGGTACTCGTAGCCCTCTTCCACCGCGTCCACATTCACCAGGACCAGAGCGCCCGGTTTGCAAAAAGCGATATAGTCGAGAGAGGGGCGGTTCATGGCTATGAGCGCATCTGCCTCCGCCATCATGGGCACGCCAATTATTTCTTCAGGATCGTCGCCAAATTTTACGGTACTGTTGGCTTTGCCGCCCCGCATGGATGCGCCGTAGGAGGGCATCCAACTGGTGTTGAGATCATGCTCCATGGCTGTGTAGGCCGCAACAAGGCCGGCAGTGAGCACGCCCTGGCCGCCAAAACCGGCAAAGATGATTTCTTTCATGCTTCATTCTCCTCTCTTTTTAAATTCGCCCAAGGGAAATTCCGGGATCACTTTGGTGGCAATGTGCTCACGGCACTGAAGGGGGCTCATGTGCCAGTTGTTGGGACAGGCGCTCATACATTCCACAATGGAGTAGCCCTCCCCACTGAGCTGGGCCTGGACTGCATTACGCACCATGTTTTTCAGCTGTGTGATGTGCTGGGGGGGAGTCTATGGTGCCTCTGGCAGCATAGGCTATGTCCGGGAACTGGGAGGCGATAAGCTCCGGCAGATGGAAAGGCTTTCCCGAAAGGGAAGTGTCTCTGCCCCGGGGAGTTGTAGTGGTGATCTGACCGGGAAGGGTCTGCCAGGACATCTGCCCGCCGGTGAGGCCGAAGACCTCGTTGGTGGAGACAAAAACACAGATGTTCTCGTTTCTGTAGGCTGCGTTCAGCGTTTCGGACAGGCCGATGACCGCCGCGTCCCCGTCGCCCTGGAAGGTGTAGACGAACAGGTCCGGATTGGTCCTCTTGATGCCGGTGGCTACGGCGGCGGCCCTGCCGTGGGCAGTAAGGGGCACATAACCGTGATTCTGCCAGGGGCGGTTCACGCCGGTGCAGCCGATACCATTTACATGGATGGCTTTACCGGTTATCCCCAGCTCGAACATTACTTCCTGGATAAGCCTGGTGAACAGCAGATGACCGCAGCCCGGACAGGCTGCAGGGGCAGGGTTGTTTATGAGATGAGAGAGCTTTACTATATCCTCCATATTTAGAACACCTCCTTGCAGTCGCCTGCCGCTATCTCATCATATTTGGCCAGAACTTCCCTGACGGAGGGTATGCCTATGCCGTAGTTATAGAGGTATACCGGCAGATTCCGCCGGGGAAAAAGCTTCTTTACCGTCAGAGCCGTATCTCTTGCCATCTGGCCGAACTCCGTGGATTCGATGTTGATGATGCCCTTGACATCAGGATTTATCTGTCTGAAGGCATCCTCGGGGAAGGGATAGACCAGCTGCGGGCGTATAAGGCCCACCTTCTCGCCCCGGTCTCTGAGCTTCTTTATAGCCTCTTGAGTTGACCTGGAAGGCAGGCCGCAGGCCACGAACACATAGTCGGCATCCTGCAGGCAGCTGCTCTCGCAACGCTGCATCTCGCTCTCTATGCGGGAGAGCTTTTCAGCCCAGGCCTTGCGCTTGGGGACCCACTCCTGAGGACCGGAACCCCTGTCCCATTTGTGGGTGCCGGTAACTATCCAGTCGGGCAGCTCCTCCATGAACTTATAATCCGGCATGACCACCGGCTCCATCATCTGTCCCATTGAGGCCTCGGTGAGGATAATAACGCCTATACGGTATTTTTCGGCCACCTCAAAAGCCTCGTATATATCATCCACCATTTCCTGGATGCTGTTGGGGACGTAGACTATCTGCCTATAGTCGCCGTTGCCGCCCCCGTACACGGACTGGCGGTAGCCGTCCTGCCCGGAGTCCAGGGAGCCTATGCCCCGCCCGGAGCGGACCACGTTTATTATTACAAAGGGCAGCTCCGCATCCGAGGCGTAGGCCGTGAACTCCTGCATGAGGGAGAAGCCGCCGGCGCTGGTGGCGGTCATTGCCCGCTTGCCTGTACAGTATGCTCCGCCCACCATATGTATGGCGGACATCTCGTTTTCCGCCTGGATAAACACTCTGCCCTCTTCGGGCATACGCCCGGACAGATGTTCCATGATCTCGGTGGAGGGTGTGATGGGATAGCCTGCGTACAGCATCATTCCGGCCCGAATCGCCGCTTCTCCTGCCGCATGGTTCCCTTTCATAAGAGTTTTCTTCATGTGCTGTCTCCTCCTTATTCTTCCGTGAACCTGAATACGCAGTCAGGGCATACGATCCTGCATATGCCGCAGCTGATGCACTTCGACTCATCCAGCACTACATACTGGAAGCCCGACAGATTCAGCTTGCTCCCTATGCTCAGCGCACCCTTGGGACAGGAGGCCACACAATACCCGCAGCTTTTGCACCACTCCGTTTTCAGATTTTCATGTTTCAACTTAGCCATAGATGATCCTCCCCCTTACAGTATCATGTGGTCGTAATTTGCCTGGATAAGCTTTATCAGCATTGTCATACAGTCGCAGTAGGGGGTCGGTACTCCGTACTTCCTGCCCAGACGGCTGACGGCACCGTTTATCGTGTCTATCTCTGTCTGCTTTTTTGCAATGACATCCTGAGCTGTGGAAGGAACATGAGGGAAGTCCGGGGGAAGCTTGCCCTTCATCCTGGGGGTAGGGCCTACTTCTATGCCTTGAGCTTTTGCCACCGCTCTGACTTCCGCCTCAATGAGCTCCGAAAGTTCTGCCCCATTGTCGTCGTTATAGAGCTTGCCCAAGTTCAGCCTGGCTACTGCGCAGATAGCGTTGCCGGTGCAGTTTTTTATCATTTTTTCCCATACTATCGGGTCTATATCGTCGTAAAGATTGAAGCTGCAGTCCGTCTGGTCTAAAAGCTCCTTAAATACCCGGAGCTGGGGAGAGATGCTCTTGGAAGCCGGACCTACCGACATGAAGCTGAAGCCGGGACGGAAGTTCCTATCCACCTTTCCGGGCTCCAGGATAGCGCCTCCAGAGCTGACTATGCCATATACAACCTGTTCCGGCGGGTATTTCTCCAGCAGCTTTTCCGCACTGCCCACTCCGTTGAGAAGGGAGATATGCAGAGTATTCTCTCCTGAGACGCACGCTGCCTCTGAAATTGCGGCGTCCATGTGCATCATCTTCACACAGTAGACTATGTAATCCACCGTTTCCCCTATCATGTCTGGGGAGTACACGGCCTTGATGTTCTTGTAGTTCTTTTCATATGTGCTTTTGTCGGGCCGGTAGGCTATTATGTCCAACCCCTTTTCGTTTATTGCGTCGACATGGGCCTTAAAGGGGTCGGAGAGCCAGACTTCCGCTCCACCGTCGGCCAGATATGTACCGATGGTTGAGCCCATTATGCCCGCACCTATAACAGCAACTTTCATTATTTCCCTCCTTGACTATTGAATCTTGCTTCTGTATCTTAAAAAAACAGGCCGGCACATTCCTGTGGGCATGCGCCGGCCCATCCATATAATGTCTCTCTGGCTCCCGTCCGTCAGGCCATCCCGGCCGCATTCAGCTCATTGCGCATATTGACCAGGTCTGCGTCCTTGGTCTTGTAGAAGAATATCATAAGCAGGGCGGCAATCAGAGTGAGCGTACCGGGCACCACGGCATAAGCTATGGGGAACAGGGTGGTGAAGTTTTCGGATATCTCACCGGCCTGGTAGCCGCAGAAGGCCAGGGTGCCGTTGAGTATGTAGCCGCACATGATCTTTGCTGCCGCCAGGGCCGAGGAGAACAGGCCCATAACCGCGCCTCTGGCCAGCGTGGGCACCTCGCCCTTCTTAAAGGTCTCATAGCGTATGACGTCTATAGCAATGGAGAAGAGCAGGACGTCCATAACTCCCTTGAAGCCGAAAATGAAATATTCCACTACCTCTATTATCTCGTAGAGCATGTAGGTCTTGGCAAAGAGCGTCAGGAACTGGCAGGCGCATACGCCAATCATGGTAAACACATACAGAGATTTGGTCTCCTTGAATACCCTCTTTTTAAGTATGGGCACCAGGAACGTAGCGACCACCACGGCTATCTGTCCGTACAGACGCATGCGGGACATTGCGGAGGGGTCCTCCCATATGAACTTGTAATAGTAGGTGTGCATGTTCTGGGTGGTGTAGCTGCGGGAATTGGAGAAAATGATGACAACAAAGATGAGGAGCAGATACTTGTTGGAAAAGACCTGCTTGAAAAGCTCCAGCAGACTTGTTTTACTCTTTTCGGAAGTTTTGGCCTCCATATCCAGTTTGCCGGTATCCTCTATTCTCCTCTTGTAGACTATGGCTATGGCAAAGCCCACAAGGCAGCCTATAACACACATGACGGTGGTGGTCACGAACAGACCCCGGGGATCCCACTCCTGGCCGTTTACGGACCAGAGGATCATAAGCGTAGGGGCCAGGGACATGCCGGCGTACTTGGCTACTTCCTTCCAGATGTTTGTCCAGGTGGAGGCAATGGTCTGCTCCTGGGTATCGTCGGCCAGAGTAGGTACGATGCCTCTGGTGAGAGACCAGAGGAAAATGTTGCCGCTGGCAACGCCGACTATCATCAGCACGGCAGTGAGAGCCTTATTGCCGTCATAGGCCACATTCCCGGTCATCCATACATTTATAGCTGAGACTATGACAGGAATAATAAAGAACCAAGGCCAATACTTGCCTTTTTTAAACTTGACCTTATCGTAGAAGGCTCCGCCCAGAGGCGTAAAGATAAGGTTGATGAAGTTCATGATGGCTAGAATGTTTGCTGTTAAAGCGGTTGACAGTTGGACGAATTGGGTAAGTATGTAGTTCTGATAGCTGAGAATGACATTGTTGACAAGGCCGGTGGTTATCTCGCCCGCCGTCAGCAAAGCGAAGAAGCCCTGGCCCTTTTTCTGCTTTGGCGGCTCGTTGTTTAACATCTGTTCCGTCATTTTGTCAAGAGCCGTATCTAGTTTTGACATACGTATCCTCCTTTTGTTTTTTCCCGTTTAGCAAAATGCATATATTTTGCCACTGCTTCTGTATAAAAGATTATCAGTTTTTCCAGAAGAAGTTGTTTTACTTTGCACACAAATTAGTTAGACAACATTTTCAATGTTGTTTGACAACTATCTGCAAAAAAACTGTTATCATATTTTTTAAGTAATAATCTACATAAATCTGGCAGCGTCGGATTTTATACTGGTATATTTTTAACAAATATTGGAAAGGATGGATGCGCAAATGTCAGGCACACCAACCCGCAGCACTAACAGCCTGGACAAATCTGCCAAAAGAATGCAGGACAGCATTATTGACATGGCGGGAACATGCACAGGAACGCCTGTCAACCGGCGTCTTCTGTTTTCAGCCGCCGCCGGCGTTGCTCTTTTCATATTGCTCAGCCTTCTTCCCCTGGAAAAATATGGAGAGAATACGGCTCTGGCCCTTGCCTTTCTGCTCTCGTCTGTTTTCCTTATGGTCACTCTTCCGGTGAATATAGCGGTGACCAGCCTGATGATTGCCGTGGTGGGCGTCTGCCTGGGCTTCTGGGATTACGGCACCATAGGCTCGGTCTTCGGCAGCTCCTCCTTCCTGAGCATATTTGGTATGCTGACCGTGGCCATGGGCTGCGAATTCACACCGCTGGGAAAACGCATATCGTATTGGGTGCTTTGCCGCTTCGGACACAATCCAAAGAAAATGGTGGTCATTCTGGGCATCACGGCGGCGGTGCTGTCTGCCTTTGTGTCCAATGTGGCCGTTATAATAATGATGAGCAGCATCTGCGCAGAGTTGCTCTCTGCCATGGGGCAGAAGCCGGGAGAGAGCCGGCTGGGCAAGACCCTGATGCTGGTGATACCCATGACGGCCATAGTGGGCGGGATAGTGCTCATCAACGGTTCTCCCACGGGGAACACCATGGCCATAACCCTTGTTTCCAATGCCACCGACGGAATGTATACCGTGAGCTATTCCCAGTGGGCAATCTTCGGAGTGTCCTGCTTTGTGGTGTCCATTGTGCCCATGTGTTTGGTCTATATTGGTTGCTGCGGATTAAAAAACGGCGATATAGATATACCGCCCACGGACTATTACCGGAAACTTATAAGGGAGCTCGGCCCTATGGTGGGCAGTGAAATAAGATGGATAGTGATAGTGGCGGGAATGGTGGCCTGCATGCTGGCGGGAGTAAATACCGGACTGGCCGCCCTGGGCTTTGCCTGCATTTCAATGCTGCCCGGCGTGGGCGTGGTGCCGGCGGTAAAGGCCATAAAAAAACTGCCCCTGCCCGTAATGATCTCCAGCGGCTTCGTGCCCCTGCTGGCAAAGCTCTTCACGGATACGGGGCTGGGAAACTGTATGGGCGACTGGATAGGCCCGCTTGTGGGCGGTTTCGGCCCGCTGGGTTTTTCAATGATTACTGCGCTTATCACCGGGCTGCTGGTCAACATTTTTGTCAACGCAAACGTGGCGGTCCTGGCCCTTGTTATGGGCGTGGTTACTCCCGTCTGTGTGGGTCTGGGCTATAATCCTGCCGTGGTCCTCATACCGTCCATGTTCAACGTGTCCTTCTTCTTCGTGATGGGCTCACACAACATCATGCTGCTCAACAACGGCTACGGCTATTGGAGCATGAAAGACCCGATTATACCGGGTCTTATAGTTGTGCTCATGAGCGCGGTGATTTTCCCCCTTGTGTGCTGCTTTATCGGCCCGCTTTTTGGCATGAGCCTGTATATTTAAAACCCCTGCGGAACTTGGAAAAAAGCACAGGCTTTGGCCTGCCCGCCTCTCCCTTGAGCCATATTTAATATTCGCCCGCCCGCCGGGAAATAAAAGTGGACCCGTGACAGGCCGTCACGGGTCCATGTGTTTATGTTTTATTTTTTTGTATGCGGAAGCTCACAGGGAAAGACCGTACAGCTTTGCGGCGTTTTTGTAGAATACTTCTTCCTTGAAGGGCTGAAGCTGAGGATACTCCAGCAGCTGCTTCTGCTTGCGGACGATGGGAACGGAAGGAGTATAGGGGTAGTCTGCACCGTACATGATGTGAGAGGGGTCGGCGACCTTCAGCAGGGCGTCCAGAGCTATGGGCAGAGCGTCGCCGGCAATATCGAAATAGAGGCGGTTGAAGCAGCCCAGCACATCTACGGGCTCCATCAGGCCCTTGGGTATCAGCACTTCCGAAATGCCGATAAGACGGTGGATGACAAAGGGAAGGAAAGAGCCGCTGTGGGGAACGATGACCTTGATGTCCGGATACTTCTCCAGGGTGCCGTTGGTTATCATATTGAGCACCGCCCGGGTGGTGTCGGCGATATACTCAAACAGGGGAGCGGGGCCGCTGGTAAAGACATTGCCCGGGGTGGCCTGGGCTCGGGAGGGGTGAATGGTTATAACGGCTTTGCGGCGGTTCAGTTCCTCAAAGACCGGGTCCAGGGCAGAGTCGCCCAGGTAAACGCCGTTGTTATTGCTGGCCAGCTTTACGCCCACAGCGCCAAGCTTATCATAGGCATATGCGATCTCTGCCAGGCTTCCCTCCACATTGGGCGTGGGCAGGCAGGCGGCAAAGGAGAATTTGTCGGGATGAGCGCTGCAAACTGCGGCCGTCTCTTCATTTATCCGGCGGCACAGGGCAATGGCCAGGGCATCGTCTCCGTGGTGGATATGCGGAGTGGACAGGGAGAGAATGGAATGGTCAATCCCGGCCTCTTCCATAAAAGCCAGATGTCCTTCCACGCTCCAGGCAGGCGTAGGGAAGCCGTCCTCCTGGGCGGGGTTTATATTCATCTGCTTTAGCCCGTCCAGATAGCAGGGCAGAATAAAATGGCTGTGGACGTCGACGATTTTCATAGTATCGGACATACAGCGTACACTCCTTTACAGAGAAATTTTATTGTGCAGAGGATGCGTCCTTGGGGATTTTGGGGCAGCCCCAGAGCTTGACAGCAAGCTTGCACAGGAAGGGGCTGGCTATGTTTGTGATAAGCAGGCACAGAGCTATCTGGGACAGGGAGCTCTCGGCGAAAGCGGCATAGGCTTCGCCCAGACCGGAAACCATGGTGGGGACGACAAGCGCTATACCGGCCACGCTGCACATGGCAACGGAGCAATAGCCGGGACGGCGGTTGATGAATTTGTCGGTAGCCAGCATGGGGAGATGCAGGATGAGGTAGATCACCGCCAACAGCACTCCTGCCAGGCCGGCGTGGACGGCGCTGACCAGGTTGATGGAGGAGCCGAAGCAGCAGCCCATAAAGGGCAGGGCAATGGGGGTGACTGCGCCGTAGATCTTGGAGAGTTTCGGGTCAAGGTTCCCGAGAACAACACCTAGGACAAAGGGCAGCAGCACGGAGACTATACCTAGAAGGCTGGAGGAAATGTTGCCGGCGCTGGCACTGAGGATGAGCAGGGGTATCGCCGGGGTAGTAATCACATTCAGCAGGGCGAAATTGCCCATGTCGGCGCCCTCGCCGTAGTCCTGTATGATGCCCATGAAAGTGCCGGGGTTTGCACTGGTGATGCAGGCGACGAAAGCTACGGCATTGATGCCCCAGATACCGTCAAGCCCAAAGAGCTTTATGAAGGCAAAACCAAAAACAAAACCTATCAGAAGCTTCATTATTGCCAGAGAGCCGCCCCGCCTGAAGGTCTCTCCCAGAGTCTTCAAGTTGAGGGAAGCGCCGGTGCCGAAGAGGATCAGTGCGGCAAAGGCCAGCGTTCCGCCTTTGAACAGCGCCTGGGACATATCGCCCAAACTGGTCCACAAATTGGGGAAAAGCGTATTGATAACAGCAAACAGAGCCATGGGTATGAGAACCATGCCGCCGGGAATTTTTTTATAAAGGCCATAGATATCCAACATACAGAAATACCCTCCTTTTTCTTTAGGCGCCTTTAATTTTATTATAGAAAATTTTGCGGGCGGTTCAATAATCAATCCCGGCGATTCCGTTTAATATACGACATTGTATTGAAGAACGACGTATTATTTGATATAATAATATCAAATTTCGCTGAAATAGTTATTATATTTCCAGTTAATCGACAAAAAGTTAGTTTTTATCGATTAAAAAAAGCTCTTGAGATAATCGGGAAAGGAGAAGCTCGACCAATGGCCAAGATAGATCCGAGGGCAGTCCGCAGCCGTCAAATGCTGGAGGAAGCCTTGATTGCATGCATGGAAACCAAAAACGCCGCTGCGATCTCCGTGCGTGAGCTGACGGAAAAAGCCGGGCTGAACCGTGCCACGTTCTACCTGCATTTCCAGGACATGCCGGATTTCTTTGAGAAAATAATTACGCAGACTCTGGAGGGGCTGATAGATGCGGCCAACACCGGAAAGAAGGGCGGAAAAGCCGAAGTTTTTTTGCCGGGAGCTTTTTATATAAATTATTTTGCTTATATCAAAAGAAACCAGCGCCTCTTCCAGGCCATGCTGGGTAAGAACGGCCTGCCCGTCTTCCGGGAAAAGCTTGTGGAGATGGGCATCAGCGAGTACTATCATTTGCTGGAGCCTTACCGCACGGAGCTGGAAAAACACATTTCCCTGGATATCCTGGTCTGCTATATTATTTCCGCCCATACCGGCCTGATAGATTATTGGCTGCGTACAGGCTGCAAGTACAGCGCAGAGTACATGGCGGCGCAAGTGCGCTATCTCACCATAGAAAGCCTGGGGCCGGTGGCCGCACTGAGGGAGAAGCTGAACCTGCCGCTGTAGGCCGTTAGCTCTTAAAACAAGGGGAATAACAGGGATAAGCAATATACCCGCACCGGACAAATTTCTTTGAGAGGCGGTAAAGCTTTTTGCCCTTATCGCCATCCCCTATTCTCCCGGGCCGATAACCTTAATTCCGGATTGCCAAACCCGGTAAAAGCAGCAGGACGCACCCACATCAGTGGGCACGCCCTGCTGCTTTATCTGCCTTATTTATCATGAAGCGGACTTGCTGCAACGCCTGCTCAGGCAACAGCCTGTTCCGGTGCGCAGCGCGTTCGGCTCCCTCAAGACTGAGTAAGCTGTGCCATGTCATCCTGACTCAGCTCAAAGTCAAAAATACTCAGGTTCGCAAGCTGATTTGCGGGATTGAAAGAACCGGGTATAGACACCATGCCGTTTTGATAATTGAAACGGAGTATTACCTGGGCCCACGTCTTGCCGTATTTCCCGCCGATCTCCAGCAGCTTTGCCTTATACACCGGGTCCTCATGCTTTTGCCCCCTGGACACGGTGAAGTTCAGCGGAGAATGTGCCTCCGGCAATATCCTCATGCTGTGGCAATAATTTATAAGCTCGGTATTGGGAATTGCAGGATTGCATCTTATTTGGTTCATCATCGGCTTGACACTGCTGTGCGCCATCAGCTGCTGCAAGTGCTCTATCTCAAAATTTGAAACGCCTATTCCCTTCAGGACCCCTTCCTTCATCAGTTCTGCCAGAGTCTCCCATAGCTGCAGGGTAAGCTCCAAATCCATGGGCAGGCCCTGGGCTGCCGCTTTGGGGGGAACGGCGTGATGAATGAGCAACATGTCCAGATAGTCTGTGCGCAGACGGCGCATGCTTTCATAAACACTGTTTCGGATACTGAGAGGCTCTGTATTATAGGGAGCATAATTGGGTATCTTGCTGCTGATAAACAGCTCTTCACGGGGAATGCCGCTCTTTTGCAGATGTTCGCCTATGCCCGCCTCGTTGCCGTAGGCCAGAGCGGTGTCGAAAAAGCGATAGCCGTTTTCCAGGGCGCTGTCAAGGGCGGTAAAATCATTGTTGAGAGGATTTTCCAGCTTCCTGTCTTCTCTGCCGAAAACCACCGTCCCGCAGCCTATAGCGGGAATCCTGTTCCCACTGTATAAAGTGAAGTATTCCATTTATTAAATCCTCTTATTATAAAATGAGATTGAGAACAAAAAATACCAAAAGCTCAACGACTATGAACAGGGCCTCCATGAACAGGCCGCCGGTCCACATGAACTTGTTGTCTATGCCGGGCCTCTTGTGCATAATGGGAGCGGTGGAGCTGGCGGCCATGGTAAGGAAGCCGCTTTGGGCGCCCAGATGAATACATGCAATGAGCAGAGAGGGATTGATGGAACCGCTTACCACAAAGGGAACACAGATGGGGGCGGTAAGCGCGGCGAAGATAGTCATTGTTGCAGAGTTGTTAAACACATGGGTTATTGCCGCACATCCCACGAGAACCACCAGAACCAGGGATACGGAGCCGCTTTGGGCAAGGAAGCTGCCCACGCTATCCTGCATCCACTGTTTTATGCCGCAGGCATCGGAAGCGATGGCGGTGCCGAGACAGGCAAAGAGCCCTAAGGCCATGGCTATCTCCCAGCTGACGCTCTTCAGACTCTTGTTAAAATCGAACAGACGGACCTTGTTCCCGTTTTCATCCCTGCGCTTAATGAAGGAGAGAATGACGCAGACTATGCCTAGGACTCCGTACTGGCCAACCTGCTGGAGCAGAGTCCAGGAGGAGGGAATAAGCGCGGAAACCGCAAAGACCACGAAGCCAAGCAGGAAAATCACCTGGTATTTATTCAGCTTGGCTTTGTTCATAAGCTCGGGCATATCCCTGAAGTTGGTCGCAGCAAGCTTGCCGAAACCGCACTTGAATACATATTTCATGGCAAGGACATAAAGCGCAAAGAAAACAAATACGACGATGACTTCATAAATGGTGTAGACAAGCAGATTCACCTTGTAGCCGGTGCCTGCAAGGGCTACATCGAAGAATTCAAAGCGGAATGCAAAATCCGGCATTATAGCGCTTCGGAAACACCAGCCGGTGGCGACGGCAAGGAAGAAGCCCAAGTTCATAAACTTTGCGTATTTTTCGTCGGATTTGACTTCGGCATAGTCCAGCAGGGCCTGGAGTATGGGATAGCCAAGAACAAGAGTGCCGACAGTGTTCATAAAGTTTGTTGCAATAGCAAAAGCCATCAGGAAGCAATAAGAGAGAAGAAGGGGTTTCTTTTGGAAGAATTTTCTGGTAAGCAGCATGGATGCAATGGATTCCCCTGTGCCCACCTCGTTCATTGCGTTTATTATTGCAGTGATAAGGAAGAAGCCATAGACCACCGGCGCACCGAAAATGCTGCTGATGGCAGTATTGATGCTGGTGAAATATCCATTCAGGGCGAGAGAGCAAAGGGCGACCATGGACGGCCAAAGAGTCTCGCCGGTAAAAATAACGGCAATTACGACTCCTATGAATATGCCCAGGCAGCTTACGCCCACCGGAGTAACGGAACCCCAAGCGGGAACCAGCTTGCCGAAAAAGAGCATGATAAGTATGGCCAGGGCACTGCCGATATAATAGGACGGGCCTCTGGAGTCGGATTGAGTTTTAACTGGCATTTTCTTCACCTTTTTTTCTTTAAAAAAATCTTG
>DBFSDV010000060.1:0-10151 GCA_048417135.1 Candidatus Limivicinus sp.
CATCCAGTACATTATACACTATAGCCGGGGCCTTGGCAACAAAAATTTGTCAATATCCCCGGCTCCGGCGGAGAAAAAAGCCCGAGGCTCCCGGGAGGGCAAAGGGCCTGGAAAAATACGGAAAGCCGGCAGGGACTTTGCCCTGCCGGCGCATATTTACCATTTCTGCATATCAGGACTTGCCGCCTACGTAGAGGCTGCTCACCGCCGTGGGCAGGGCCCAGGCCAGCATGAACAGCAGCAGAAAACCTATGCCCACGCTGCCGGCGGTGAGGAGCTTCACAAACACCAGCACCGGGCCCAGCACCGCGGAGATTAAGGCCAGCAGCAGGTTGAACCTGGTGGCAAGATACATGCTCCGGCCCACGTCCGCCACCTGGGTCAGGGGGCCCAGGCCCTCGTTGCAGATGACGGCGGCAATCTTGCTGTCCTTGGAGGAGGGCTCGGACATGGCAAAGCGCTGGGCATAGGGCGGGAAATCATAGCCGTCGGTGGCGATGTCGAAGGTGTTGTGGAGCATCTCCGGGTTCACGTTGAAGTCCCGGAGGGCAAAGACCGGATGGCGGCCGGAGCGCACCAGCTCCACCAGCGCCTGGCGCACCTGGGGCAGGGGGGTGTATTTGAGATTGAATACGCCGTAGAGTATGCCGTCTATGGCCAGCAGAACCGAGGTCTTGTCCACCAGGCGGTAGGAGACGCGTATGTTCATCAGGCGCATCAGCTCCAGACCGCCGCAGAGCACCACGTGGCCCTCGATTATGCCCTTCAGGCCGCCGCCGGAGAGGAACTCAAAATTGTCCACCCGGCGCCGGGCGCAGTGGTTTTCCTCCATGAGCTTTACGAAGGAG
This sequence comes from Candidatus Limivicinus sp., assembly GCA_048417135.1. GTDB lineage: Bacteria > Bacillota > Clostridia > Oscillospirales > Oscillospiraceae > Limivicinus. Next base: position 849 of record DBFSDV010000060.1, read on the forward strand.
CCGGCCATGCTGGAGCCGGAGGCGCTGACCATCTCGGCGGCGTAGGCTATGACCTTTTCCGTGGACTCGTCGGAGAATATCATGACCTTGTCTATCTCCACGCTGCTCTCCGGGAAGAGGTCCCAGTCGGTGACTATGATGTTGCGGCTGGCGCCGATGTCGCAGAGGCCGGACCAGCCGGCTATGGCGGCGCCGCTCCGGAATATGCGCATGGAGCCCACAAAGAAGGGCAGGGCAAAGGCCAGCAGGGCCGAGAAGGGCACGGCCGGGGAGAGGATGGCGGAGAAGATGAAGACAAAGTCGGAAACGCTCTTTTTCAGCAGGGCCAGGGCCAGGCTGAGCACAAAGGCAAAGACAAGGAGGAAGGGCCCGGCCTTTATGAACAAAGTCTCGTCAGGCGGGGCTTCCTCGATGCGCCGCACAAAGCCCTTGGCCGGGCGCTGGGATTTCAGCAGGGTAAGCTCGTCCTTGCGCAGCTTGGTCTCCCCGGTGACGGAATAGAAGTTCTTGCCTATGGCCGGGACTCTCAGGGCCTTGCGTATGCCTCTGGTACTGAGGGAAGAGGACAGCAGCAGGCCCAGCAGGGAGAGGCTGGACACGGCGCACAGGGGCGTGTGCAGGACGGCGGACTCCGACAGGGCCACAATAAGGCCGTCGGCAGTGGTGACAAGGCAGCTGAACAGGGCCAGGAAATAGGCCCCGAAGCGTAGGCGGAAGACGTCCAGAGCGGCGGTGGTGACCACGTCCAGAGCCAGCAGCATTATGGCGAACTGGATGGCGCAGCAGGCCGCCGCCTTTACCGGCAGAGTCTGGAGCATGCCGGGCACCGGCAGGCCCAGGGACAGGTAGCACAGCAGCAGCTCCAACACCGCGCCGATGCGCAGCCGCAGCTTCTGGGAGCGCATGAAGGAGCCGTAATAGCGGCAGGCTCCAGCCGCCGTCAGCTCCGGCCCCAGGTTCTCCGCACTGTCGCTCATGGTGTCGGTGGTCACACTGCGGTTGGTGCCCCTTATGCGCAGAAAGGCGGTGGCGAACAGGGAGGCCAGATACTCCTTGAAGCTGGGCAGGTCCCCCGTCTCGTCATAGTCCTCCTCGGCGCCGCCGGAGCGGCGGGGGGAAGAATATTCCTCGTAGTAGTCGTCCTCCGGGGCATAGTCCCCGGGAGAGGCGCTGTGGTCCCTGAAGCTATGGGCGTAGGGCTCGTCCTCCTCTTCCTCTTGGGGAGGGAGAGTGTCATACAGGGAGCTGTAGTCCTCCTGCTCCTGTTCCGGCTCCTTGGCTTTTTTCTTGGACTTGCGGCGCTTTTTGAACAGGCCGTGCCTGTCTTCAAATTCCTCGCCGCCGCTGTCCTCATCGCCGGCCTCCCCGTCATATTCCGGGGCCCAGTGGGAGAGGTTGTAGTCGGTCTGGGCGGAGGGGGTATAGTTCTCGTCGGCGCTCATGTCCACGGAGCGGCTGCCGAACTGATAGCCGCTGCTCTCCCGGCGGCCGCTGAGATTGAAGCGGCTGTCTATCTCGGGAGAGGCAGGGATGTCCCGGGGCTTTTTCGGCTTCCGGGTCCTGGCCAGCTCGTCCTCCCTGAGGGGGGCGTAGAGCTCCTCCTGCGAAAGGGGGGCTCTGCCGCGGCTGGGCTCGGACATCTGCATGCTGGAGATATACTCCCTGGCCTCCCGCTCCATGGCGCCTATATTGCCGCCGCGCTGGGGGTAGTCCCCGGCGCTCCGGTCCGGGCTGCGGCTGTGGGAGCCGTCCCGGGGGGCTTCCGGCTCATAGCCGCCGTCTCCGCCCACGGGCTGTGAGCCGCCGTAGTAACCGGAGAAGATGTCCTCAAAGAGGCGGTCTATATCCTCCCGGGAGGAGGGGGCATAGTCCTCACGGCCCTGGGGCTCATAGTACTCATGGCCGTAGTCCGGCTCCGGCTGGAAGGAGCTGGAATCGTAGTATTCCTCATAGCCGCCCTGGGATGAGCTGTAGTATTCATCCCTGCCGTCAGGCTCCGGGGACTGCCGGGCCTCCACGTCCTCCCTGGCCTTGTACTCCGCCAGGATATCCTCTACGGAAAGATCTTCCTCTGATTCAGTTTTCAGTTCATGCTTTTTCTGCTTATGACTGAAAAATTTCATTCCTGTATCCTATCCGGCGGGCAGGGCCCGCCACGATTTTTATTGGGCGCTGCGCTGGCGCAGCACCTCATACATGGTGACGGCAGCGGCGGCGGAGGCGTTGAGGGAACTGACCCGTCCCTTCATGGGCAGGCTCACCACAAAGTCGCAGCTGTCTTTCACCAGGCGGCCCATGCCCTCCCCCTCGGAGCCGATGACCAGGGCCACGGAGCCGGTGAAGTCGGTGTGCCACAGGTCGCTCTGCCCGTTGGCGGCGGTGCCGTATATCCAGAGCCCCTGCTCCTTCAGCTCCTTGAGGGCTGCGGGGATGTTGGGGACCCGGGCTATGAGAACGTGCTCGGCGGCTCCGGCGGAGGCCTTGTCCACCACGGCGGTGAGCCCGGCGCTGCGGCGCTTGGGGATGATGACCCCGTGGGCTCCGGCGCACTCGGCGGAGCGGATTATGGCCCCCAGGTTGTGGGGGTCGCTTATCTCGTCGCAGACTATGACGAAGGGGGACTCCCGGCGTTCCTCCGCCAGGGCCAGGATGTCGGCTATTTCGCAGTATTCCCGAAGGGCGGCCAGGGCTATGACCCCCTGGTGGGCGTGGGTCTGGCTCATGAAGTCCAGCTTCCGCCGGTCTGCCTCCACCACTACTATGCCCTTTTCCCGGGCCTTGGATGCGATGTGCCCCAGAGTTTTGTCCACATCGCCCTTGGCGATGAATATCTTGTCTATGGGTCTTCCGGCCCGCAGGGCCTCTATCACCGCGTTGCGGCCCTCGATGGTGTCGTTCTTTATCTCGAAATCTTTTTCTGCCATAAAAGAAAGCTACTCCGTTCAAGTGAAGTCAGGTTCACATAGTTGATCAGTTTACATATTAACACAATCTTAGGAATATTGAAAGCCCCAGTTTTTGAATTTACAAAATTTTATAGACTTTAGAGCGGCGCCGGGGTATATTATAATGTAAACTGTGTGTGCCTGCGGCAGAATGGAGAAGCCTATGAGAGACCCGATGAACAAAATAGAGCGCTTTTGCTATAACCACCCCTATTTCGGCATTAAGAATCTAATGCTGTATATCACCATAGCCAACGTGGCCTTTTGGGTGCTCAGCGCCATAAACCCGATGTTTCTCTCCTACCTGAGCTTTGACGCCTCCCTTATCCTGAAGGGACAGGTCTGGCGGCTGGTGACCTTCATGCTCTATCCGCCCAGCACCGGGCTGCTGGCCTTCATCGTCTTCTACTTCTACTACTGGATAGGCAGCACCCTGGAGCAGTACTGGGGCACCGGCCAGTTCACCATCTACTTTTTCTCCGGCGTCATCCTCACCGTTATCTACGGCTTTGTGATATACTTTGCCACCGGCACGGTGATACGGCTGGACTCCTACTATATTTACCTGTCCATGTTCTTCTGCTTTGCCAGCATGTTCCCGGATACCACGATCTTGCTGTTCTATTTTATCCCGGTGAAAATGAAATACCTGGCCATAGTGGACGCAGTGTTCTTCGTGCTCTCGGTGTTTATTAATCCCTTCCCGCTGAACCTGCTGCCGGTGGTGGCGGTGCTGAACTTCTTCATCTTCTGCGGCGGCAGTTTGCTGCGCAACCGGCCCGCCCGCACCAGCAAGAGCACTATCAATTTCCGCAGGGAATCCCGGCGCATACGCCGGGAGCAGGAGAGCAAGCTCTACACCCACAAGTGTGCAGTCTGCGGCAGGACGGATGTGGACCACCCGGAGCTGGAATTCCGCTACTGCTCCCGCTGCCAGGGCTACCACTGCTTCTGCAACGACCATATAAATAACCACATCCACTTCACGGAATGAGGATGATTTGACAAGTACGGGCCTGAAACACGGCCATAATTGCCATGAAAAATACCCAATTTCAAAAAATCAAATTTTTTGAAATTGGGTATTGCAATTGACGACAGATTGTGCTAAGATAATCGGGCGACAGAGATCCGGGTGTAGCGCAGATGGTAGCGCGCTTGAATGGGGTTCAAGAGGCCGCTGGTTCAAATCCAGTCACTCGGACCATGCGTCGGAGCAAAGTCCGCTTTGCTCCGACGTCTTTTTATGCCTATGGCAAAAAAGACGTCATCCGCCCGCTCCCTTGCTCCTCCGCTCCAAATCGAACCCGCTGGCGCTGGGCTTCGATTTGGTTTTCTTTTCCGAGAGCCGGGAGCCATATTCTGTTACTGGGGAAGCATCATTTGATGCTTCCTGTTTTTTATTGCCAGAAGTAAGATATACACGGCGGTAAGAACCAGCGGCCTCTTGAAATTATAATAATGGCCGCTGGTTCAAATCCAGTCACTAGGACCACGTCACTGCAGACGACATATCGTTCGCAGCTCCTCTCCAAATCGAACCCGCTGACGCTGGGCTTAGATTTGGTTTTCCTTTCTGGGAGCCGAGGTGCTGACACTCCAATCATGCGTCGGAGCAAGCTTTATAAAGCCTGCTCCGGTTCCCACTTTGATAAATAAGCTTGGGTGTTGAGCGCCGGATATTTTTCATTGTCTACATACTTTCGATACATTATCTCGATTATGGCGCAAGTTCAAGACCCTAGATAGAGCAATGGCTTGTCATGACAGGGACGGGATAATAAAAGGGCAAATCACATTTAAAAATAGGTTGAATTACTTTTGACAAAGAGCCAGCTTTTTCCTTGCAAATTGGTAAATTGAAACTGCGAGACACCAACCGAGCCCTGTTGCAAGGGCAACGCCTGCCAAACCGATGTATTTTGTAAATAGACATGAGAGAACGACCCTTAAAGATAAATGTAAGGCCGAACATATGGCAGGTATACGTATATGTCCCGTGCCTTGAAAATAGCCTACATTGGCGCATCCAATAAAACACAGGGGATAAAACAAAGCAATGACCCTCAAATAATGAACAGCCGGAGACAGGGAGCCTATACCGTCTTTGGGCAGTACACAATTGCAAAGTGGAGCGGCATATAGAAATAGTAAAAGCATCATGACAAGGCCTAATGTAATCATCATCCTAAAGCATATTCTGAACCCGGCTTTTACTCTTTTGAAATTTCCTGCCCCTACATTTTGGCCGATAAAAATGGATTCTGCAGCAGAGCCGCTGTCACCAAAGGAATTTGCAAACGCCTCGATTCTTGTGGCTGCGGTGTAGGCATTGATAGAAGCAGTTCCCAAACCGTTTACAATTCCCTGGACGAGCAGTTTTCCAATGTAAATGCTTGCCTGCTGTAAGGCTGATGCTGAGGCAAAACGAAATGTTTGCAACAATAAAACAAGGTCGATATGTATATCATCACGGTGAATCATTATTTGCGGGTATTTGACCCTTAAATAAATACCGGAAAGAACCGCTGAGACAAATTGAGATAAAACTGTTGCCCAGGCTGCTCCGGTAATTCCCATGGAAAGACCCGCCACAAAACATATATCCAGTACGAGATTCGCAAAAACTGAAACTCCGAGAAAGGCGAGCGCTGCAGATGTGTCTCCCACTGCGCGCAGCACGGAAGCAAACAGATTATAGGCAAAGCAGACCATTAGCCCGCCAAGGATTACTTGCAGATATGACTTTGACAAACCAATGAGCGAATCCGGCGTTTGAATCAACTGCAGCAATGGCTCGGATAAAAAAATAAATACAATGCTGAGCGAAACTGTAAAGAGTTCTCCAAAGAAAATGGTGTGGAAAAATTCACAACGAAAGGTCTTTAAACTTCTTTTCCCATATAAATGAGACAGAATTACGCATATTCCGGTGCAAGCCCCGTTCAAAATAAACAGGAATAAATTCATAATCGATCCGCAGACCCCTGCTGCGCCAAAAGCAGCGGAACCATTGTACCATCCAAGGATTAACGCATCTACCATATTGTATAGCTGCTGCAATATATTGCCCAAAAGCAAGGGCAGTGCCAGTTTTGACAACTGCTTTATAATTGGGCCAGAAGTCATTACATGATTATACAAACTTTTCGGCTCCCTTTTAATGTTTGTGAGTATATTTTAAGGGGAGGATAAATGCTTGTAAAATGCTTATATATGCCGTATAATATAATATATGTATTATATTATGGAGACGGCGATATGACGGAACAAAGTGTAGAGATATTTCTTGCAGTGGTGCGCACTGGCAGCATCAGCGCGGCAGCTCAGGCATTTTACATTACTCAGCCTGCTGTGAGCAGGCATATCCGTGCGTTAGAAACTGAAATTGGATGCACCCTATTCCGGCGGGGGAAAGGGATCAGAAAAATTTTATTGACCGAACAAGGGGAGGCCTTCCTTTCCTTGGCACAGCGCTGGCTGTCTCTTTGGCGGGAAACCAAGGAAATTTCCATTAAGACCGCACTGCGGCTGAATTTATCCTCAGTTGGCAGTATTAGTGAGTGTATTCTCCCCGATGTGATACACCGCTTTATTTCCGAGTACCCTCAAATTACATTCCATTTTGGAAATTACCACTCGTTTGAAGCATATCGGCACATTGAAGACGGAACGACGGATCTGGCCCTCATATCCGATGATATGTATTATAACGGTGTTGAAACAATACCTGCATTCAGAGAGCCTATGGTGTTGCTTACATCGGACTTGCTTGATACGACGACTGACCTTGTCCACCCTTCACGGCTTGACCCTTTGCAGGAAATCAGATTGCCATGGAATCCTGAGTATGATGCATGGCATGATTTCTGGTTTTCACCAACGGCCCATGCAAGAGCTGTTGTTGATCAGATGAATCTTTTGGAGGAGTTTTTGTCATGGGGGAAATGCTGGGCGATTGCTCCGATTTCGGTAGCGAATGTTATTTCAAAACGCTGTACTATTTGTATACATGAATTGGAGGAAGGCCCGTCTCCACGGATTATATACTATCTAAGAAATCCAAATTCCTGCGCCCAATCTGTACCGATTTTTTTGGGATGTTTAAAAGAGAGCCTTTTACAGACAGCCGGTATCGAGTGTCTGTTATAGTGGAATGTTTAAACCGGTTGGAGAAAGTTTCCCATAAACAGCGGAGAAAACACCGTTATTATTGCCTGACGTAATGGCCTGTGGTATGATGATACAAAACCTATTTGAAATGCCGGAGGCTTAAACATGGATGCCTGGACGATGATTTTCCTCGTTGCTCTGTTTGTCTTTGACAGGGTGATGGGTAAAAGATTCCCCAAATTCTATAGATGTATCCGGCTGCCGGTGAATATTATAGCCAGCGTACTGGCGCTATCCTACTGCACTCTGCTCATATATGCCTTGCATGAAGTGCTGAACAGCGGTGTGCCCGGCGGGGACAAGCTGTTCTTTGCCTTACTTGTTCTGGCCTCCCTGGGGCCTTTGCCTATATGATGGCGAGGCTTTGGCGGCAGTGGCTGAAAGAAAGAAAAGCAGAGAATTGACAGAGACCACAGAGTTCCGAGGTGTGCCGTAGATATGAAAAAAATTTTTGACAAACTCAACTACAAAAGACAGTGCTGGCTGGCCGTGGGCATAGTGCTTTTCGCTTTTATCCTGGCCAGACTTACTGGCTGGACCATAGCCCCCAATGTGGGCTGGGTGCTGGCCGGGCTGCTGTCTATAGTCCACCCCTTGGTGCCGGAGTCCATAAAATGGAGATACGCCGGGGACGAGAAAAAGATGGCCAGAGATGCCCGCATTGCCGGAGCCGTGGTGGTGCTGGTGGGACTCATTACAAAGTTCGGAATATAAGCCGTGAATATGCAAAAAACCGCCTGAGCAGTTGATTATTTGCTCAGGCGGTTTTGATATTACATTCAGCCCCATCACTGGGCGGCTTTTTTCCTGGCTATGCTGTTGGTGTCCAGGGACTTGCGGAAGACTACGAAGCGGTCATAGAGATACTCCAGGATGAAGTTGGCCGCCATATTCATGCCGGTCACCAGATACTCGTTCCACATGAGAGTGCCGGCCAGGTAGTTGCCCAGAATGGTGGACACCGGAGTGAACACGCAGTAGAAGCCCAGGACCTGGACCATGGCCAGGGGAACATTGTTGGCCGACTGAAAAGTGTAGCGGCGGTTCAGAGTGAAGTTCCACAGTACCGACAGCACCAGGGCTATGAGATAGCAGGGCCAATAGCTCCAATGGCTCAGTTCGTTGAGGATGGAGAAGGCGATTATTTCAATTATGCCCGCCGATACGGAGAACATGAAAAACTTCAGTGAACGCACGAGTTCTTTCCTGGACATGCAGGTCCCTCCTGTAAATCAAGTATGGATGTTATTGAGGCTGCGGAAATTGCTTCGGTTGGATTTGTAGAGATTTTTGAAGACCCGGTAGCAGGGCTCATAGGCGCTGTGCCTGTCCATATCCGGCTCATAGACGGCAGAGACCGGGATGAAGGGGCTTACCACATCCAAATCCGGTATGAGGCCCAGGCCCACCGCCACCACGGCGGCGGCGCCCACAGAGCCCACATTCTGGGGACTGGCCACCACTTCTATCCTGCGCCCGGTGATGTCCGCCAGGCGCTGGCAGGTCACCGGGGAGAGGGCGCCTCCCCCCACGAAGCGGAGAGTCTCCGAGGTCTTCAGCTTCCTGTCCTGGCACTCCAGCATCCAGCGCAGATGGAAACATACGCCCTCCAGAACGGCGTTTATCATCTCGGTCTTGCCGGTTTCCAGCCGGATGTTGAAAAACATCCCCGCCGCGCTGGGGTCCTCAAAGGGACAGCGGTTGCCGTGGAGCCAGGGGGTGAATATCACGCCGCCGGAGCCGGGGGGCACGTCCTTCACCGTCTCCGTCATGTAGTCGTAGAGGCTGGTGTACACCGCCTCCTGGCTTTCGGCCACGTCCTGCTTTTTAAGATATATGCCTATCTCGTCCAGGGCCAGGTGGTCCTTCACCCATTCCAGGCATTTGCCCGCCGTCTCCATCTCGGCAAAGTAGTTGTAGCGGCCGCTCTGGGGGCCGACGATGGCGGCTATCATGGCGGTGACGTCCACCAGCTGCCGGTCGCAGACGGTGGAGACCCAGCCGGAGGTGCCGCAGTAGAGGTGGGTGCTGCCCAGGGCTGTGGCGCCGGCGGCGTGCGCGGCATGGAGCGCGGCACGCTCAGCGAACAGCGCGAGCCGGACGGCACCGAGCCCATCGCCGAGGTCGAGCTGCTCCGCCTCGCGATGCCCAGGCGCGTGTTCACCATGAGCCAGGTGCTCTACGC
>DBFSDV010000061.1:0-7720 GCA_048417135.1 Candidatus Limivicinus sp.
CCTCCAGCTTCATCTTATAAGCAAAAGCCCGCTCACTGGGGAGCAGGCTTTCTCGCTGTAAATTGCTGTCAACCATGATGATGGTGGCCTGGTCATCGTCCAGGTCGCGGACAATGACCGGCATGGTATCCTTGCCAGCCAACTCGCTGGCCCGGTGCCGCCGGTGCCCGGCAACCAGCTCATAGCCGCCATTAGGGTCCGGGCGGGCAATGGCCGGGACCAGTACGCCGTACTGCCGGATGCTGTCGGCGGTCTCCATCATGGCCTCGTCATCCTTGACCTTGAAGGGGTGATCCTTGAACGGGTGCAGCTCCGACAAGGGAATTTCCAGAACCTTCTCCCGCTGGGCGTCGGCCCGGCTTTCCTCAGTGGAAAACAGGTCATCGACTGAGGCCAGCTCTACTTTTTTCGCGCTGCTTTTCAAGTTTTATCACCTCCCTCGTCAGATTTTTGTAGGCTTCCGCCACCTTGCCGCCTGGATCGTGGGCAAAGATGCTCTTGCCTTCGGCGCTGATTTCCTTGGCCCGAACGGAGTGGGGAATCTCGGTGCAAAACACCTTAATTTTGCTGCCGTAGGTCTCCCGCAGCAGGGCGGCGATCTCTTTGGCAAAGTTGGTGCGGTTGTCCACCATCGTCAGCAGGATGCCGTCAATCTGGAGCTTGGGGTTCAGCTGCCGCTTGACCTTGTTGATGGTGGACAGTAGCTGTTCCAGGCCCTTGGCGGGCAGATACTCCGCCTGAACGGGGACTATGATCCTGTTGGCAGCGGCCAAAGCGTTGACCGTGAGCATCCCCAGGGAGGGCTGGCAGTCGATGAGGATATGGGAATACTGTCCCTTTACGGTGTCCAGATACTGCCGTAGAATGGTCTCCCGGCTCATGGCGTTCACCAGAGATACCTCCATGCCGGAGAGCTGGATGTCAGCGGGCATGAGGTCCACGCCCTCCGGGTGGTGCAGGATACCCTCGCCGGGGCGCAGCGGTTCGTCCATCAGAATACGGCCCATCGCGTCCGAGAGGGTAAAGGGCAGCTTGTCCGGCTGGGGATTTCCCAGGCTGATGGTCAGGCTGGCCTGGGGATCGGCGTCCACCAGCAGCACCTTCTTTCCGGCCTGGGCCAGCCCGATGCCTAAGTTGGCGCAGGTGGTTGTCTTGCCGACGCCGCCTTTCTGGTTGGCGACGGCGATGATTTGCGTGTTCATCGTATTTCACCTCGTTTCTGTTTGTCGTGTTTGGTTCTGGAAATAGAAAAAGCCGCCACTACTTTCTTGAAAAAAAGAGTGACGGCTTTTTCTGATCCCGGAACGTCGGTCCCCGGAAATGCAAAAAGCGCCCAGCTGGAACGCTGAACGCTTTCGCAATAAAATCATATTCATTTGTTCAGATTGGGTCAAACTCTGCCAAACCGATTTTGCATAAAATTTCAGAGGGACAAAAAAGCAAAAATGACCTCTTGGGAGAGGGCTGGGGCAAAAAAGTTGTCCTATGATTTAACCCATTAGCCCCTGTTTTGGGGGTGGTTGTCCTTAATTTAACCCATAAAAAATGGTTCAAAACGGGTCAGACTATGCCAAAACAGGGCAAACAATCTGAAAAGGAAAAACCCCGAAAACCGCATGGTTTCGGGGTTTTTGAGCTGTTTTGAACTAAAATTATCGCTTGCTGAACTGCGGAGCGCGACGGGCTGCCTTGAGGCCGTATTTTTTGCGCTCTTTCATTCTGGGGTCGCGGGTGAGGAAGCCGGCGCCCTTCAGGGCGGCGCGGTAGCTCTCGTCTACCAGAAGCAGGGCACGGGCTATGCCGTGGCGGATGGCGCCGGCCTGGCCGGAGACGCCGCCGCCGGTGACGGTGGCCTCGATGTCCACCTTGCCCAGGGTGCCGGTGGTGACCAGGGGCTGACGGACGATGAGCTTCAGAGTGTCCAGACCGAAGTAGTCGTCGATATCACGGCCGTTGATGGTGATAACGCCGGTGCCGTTGGGGATGAGGTGAACACGGGCAACGGAGGACTTCCTGCGTCCGGTGCCGTACATATAGGGCTTCTTGCACTTATAGGTTGCCATATTTCTTTACCTCCTTTTAGCGGTCCCAGACTTCGGGCTTCTGGGCGGCGTGGGTGTGCTCGGCGCCGCGGAAGACTCTCAGGCGCTTGAGCTGCCACTGGGCGATGGTGTTCTTCTGGAGCATGCCCCGGACAGCCAGGCGCATGGCCAGCTCGGGCTTGTTCTGCATCAGGGTCTTGTACTGGGTCTCCTTCAGACCGCCGGGATAACCGGAGTGAGTGCGGTAGTACTTCTGCTCCAGCTTCTTGCCGGTGAGTACGGCGTCCTGAGCGTTGATGATGATGACGTAGTCGCCGCAGTCGATGTGGGGAGTGTAATCGGTCTTCAGCTTGCCGCGGAGCAGGTCGGCGGCCAGGGCAGCGGTCTTGCCCAGGGGCTTGCCGGCTGCATCAAGGACATACCACTTGCGGGTAACGGTCTCCTTGGTTACCATTGTAGTAGACATAGTCTTGCCTCCATATAAGAATTAAATGTTTTGACATTTCAGGCGCTTGCCGCTACAATATAGCCCGTAGCTCAAGCGTGCTTTATATTTATACCACGGGCATGTCCCGGTGTCAACAGCAATTTTAATTTTGACTTTAAATACTCTTGAATACTCGTGAATGCTCTTTAAAACGCCCTAAATCTAAATTTCATTTTTCAACATTGAGGGGAAAAGCCATGGACAAGGCCTTGAACGAATTCACCGGCACCGTCCGCCGGGCGGTGGACGACTACGACATGATACAATCAGGGGACAAAATCGCCGTGGGTGTCTCCGGGGGAAAGGACAGTCTGATGCTGCTGCTGGCCCTGAAGCACCTGCAGAGCTTCTACCCAAGGCCCTTCCATTTGGAGGCCATCACCATAGAGCTGGGCTTTGAGGGCATGGACTTTGCCCCGGTGGCGGAGCTCTGCCGGGATTGGGACATACCCTACACCTGCCTGAAGACGGACATCAAGGAGGTGGTCTTTGATGTGCGCCGGGAGGAGAACCCCTGCTCCCTCTGCGCCAAGATGCGCCGGGGGGCGTTAAACGACGCCATAAAGCAAAAGGGCATAAGCAAGCTGGCCCTGGGCCACCACTTTGACGATGCGGTGGAGACCTTCATGATGAGCCTGCTCTTTGAGGGACGGATAAGCTGCTTTCGCCCGGTGACCTATCTGGACCGCTCCGGGGTGACCCAGATACGGCCCCTCATCTACGCCGGGGAGCAGAAGATAGCCAATCTGGCGGAGAGCCTCCGGGTGCCGGTGGTGGAAAACCCCTGCCCCCAGGACAAGGGCAGCAAGCGCTATGAGATAAAGCAGCTGCTGAAGACCCTGGGCGGGGACTACCCGGACATGAAATCCAAGGTCTTCGGGGCCATGCAGCGCCTGCCCCTGCCGGGCTGGGAGCCCCGCCCGAATTGGAGAGAGACAAGGTGACTTTGAAATAGAACTCACGGCGGCGGCCTTTTCTTTGGCCGCCGCCGTGAGTTCTAATATGGAGCTTTCAATTCAGCGTTGTGGGGCAAAACCCAGTTCATATTCCAATTTGGAGAGCATGGAACAGCTGTTGAAGGTTTGAAAATTTTCCATAGCCTTGGCCGCATCAATGGCCCTAAAGTAACCCAGGTAGAAGCTGTGGCGCAAAACACCGTAGAGCTGTTCGTCCCAAAAGGATTCCACCGAGGTAAGATTCTCCCTACAGCTTTCCGGGAGCTGAGCAGCCAGAGACTCAAAGAGGCTGTTTATAGTCTGCTGCCTGCTGCAGTAGGACTGATGTTCCGCCATACCGGGCAAGGTCATTATCTTGTCCACTACCAGCTGGCGGAAAGGCTGTTCCACAGCTTCGGGGGAAAATAATTGCACATAGAAAGCTTGGCAGCCTTGGAAGAAGACGAACTCCATGGCATATTTCATATTATCTCTGCAAAGAACTTCTATTTTTTCCAGCTCAGCCAGCTGCTCCTGACTCATAAAAGCTTTCAGAGCGGTTTCTCCCTCTATGTATTCTTCCCGTATCATGGTGCATCCTGCAGATTCCATCTCCTGCTCATAGGCCCTCAGGAGGCAGTCCAGCAAGTGTTCATTGAACATGTTCTCTTTCATGTCGGACAGTTCTTTTTTGGCATCCATTACATCACTCTTCTTTCATTTTTTGTTGGAACAGCCGCTCCCGGGCCGGCCAGAAAATAGTAGCTCAGGAGCTTTTATCGGTATTATACCACTGTGCAACTAATTAGACAAGACATTCTAGAACTTATAAAACATGACTGTTAAAGCTAGACTACCCTCAGTACGAAATATAGGGGGGATGGACGGCCTATGGAGCAGTATGGGACGATAAAGATAAAGCTTGACCGGCTCATCAAGGAAAGAGGTATGAGCAAGAACAAGCTGAGCCATCGGGCAGAGATGCAGCGCAGTCAGATAAACCGCTATTGCAGCAATACAGTTACCCGTCTTGATGTGGATGTGCTGGCCAGGCTGTGCACGGCGCTCAACTGCAGCATAGGGGAACTGCTGGAGTATGTTCCTCCCTGCGAAGGCGGGAGCGCGGCAGAGGCTGATTCGCAAGCAAGCTGCTGATATTAAAAAGGGAAGCATTCTCGGTCGAATACTTCCCTTTGAAATTGTCAAAAAAGTCTCGCAGATTTTTTCGCCACAGCGAAAAAACAATTTCAATCGTTTTCCGCGGCGACATGTGCGTCGCGGAAAACACTTCTCACGGAGCGGAGTGTCGAATTGTGCGCCGTAGGCGTACAACCGAGGCATGAAGCGCAGTGCAAACCCTTTGTCAAAGAAGGCATAGCCTTCTTTGACAAGCTGAAAGGGAAGTATTCGCAGCGGAATACTTCCCTTTTGATATTTCGGATATGCGGAGGGTTCAGGCCCTGTCGTGGCCGTAGCTGGCCAGCATGCGGTCCTTCAGCTCCATGAGCTGGGGGGAGAGGTCCACATAGTACTGATGGGGGAAGTCGAAGCGCTTCACCTCCGGCCAGAGGGTGCTGACATTGTAGGCGCAGGCGGTCTTTATCTCCTTCAGGCTGGGCAGCTTATAGACCAGCTGGCCGTTTTTGAATATGGGCACCAGCAGCTCCACGGCCCGGAAGTTTTTCATCACCTTGCGCTTCCAGCGGTCGTGGGGGTGGCAGATCTCCAGGGGCCGGTCGTCGTCCACGGTCTCGTCGTGGAGGCAGATATAGTCCGCCTCGGCCATGCCGGTGTCCCGGTTGAAGAAGCGGTAGACCTTCTTGAAGCCGGGGTTGGTTATCTTGCCCACGTTCTCGCTGACCTTTATCTTGGGAATTATTTTCCCGCCGTCGTCCTCCACGGCGCAGAGCTTGTAGACTCCGCCGAAGACCGGGTCGCTCTTGGCGGTGATGAGCCGCTCGCCCACGCCGAAGGAGTCTATCTTGGCCCCCTGGCGGATGAGCTCGGCGATGAGCCGCTCGTCCAGGGAGTTGGACACGGTGATGCTGCACTCGGTCCAGCCCGCCTCGTCCAGCATTTTCCTGGCCTGCTGGGTGAGATAGGCCATGTCCCCGGAGTCCAGGCGGATGCCGCACTTTTTGATGCCCAGGGGCTTGAGCACCTCATTGAAGGCCCGGATGGCGTTGGGCACGCCGGAGCGCAGGGTGTTGAAGGTGTCCACCAGCAGCACGGCATTGTTGGGATAGGTGCGGCAGTAGCTGACAAAGGCCTCGTACTCCGAGTCGAACATCTGGACCCAGGAGTGGGCCATGGTGCCGGCGGCGGGGACGCCGTAGAGCTGGTCGGAGACGGTGCAGGCGGTGCCGCCGCAGCCGCCGATGAAGGCGGCCCTGGCCCCGGTGACTGCCCCGGCTATGCCCTGGGCCCGGCGGGAGCCGAACTCCAGCACGGTGCGGCCCTCGGCGGAGCGGCAGATGCGGTTGGCCTTGGTGGCTATGAGGCTCTGGTGGTTGAACTCCAGCAGCATATAGGTTTCCAGCAGCTGGGCCTGGATGGCGGGTGCCCGCACGGTCACCACCGGCTCGCCGGGGAAGATGGGCGTGCCCTCGGGGATGGCCCAGATATCTCCGGTGAAGCGGAAGGAGCGGAGGTAGTCCAGGAACTCCGGCTTGAAGAGCTTGCGCCCGGCAAGATAGCTGATGTCCTCCTCGCTGAAGTGGAGGTTATTCACGTAGTCCACTATCTGCTCCAGCCCGGCCATGATGGCGTAGCCGCCGTTGTCCGGGATGCTGCGGTAGAACATATCGAAATAGGTTATGCGGCTGTCCATGCCCTCGGCCAGATAGCCGTTACCCATGGTGAGCTCGTAGAAATCGCAGAGCATGGTAAGATTGATACCGCTGCTGTTCGGCATAGGATCACTCCCTGTTAAAATGGTACACCCATTATATATTCTGTCCCAAAATAAGGCAATAGGCTGAGGGCTGTGTTAAAATCTTGTTTTGAAATTTAGGCAGTTTTATTTTGTTTCAGGCCCGGTTTGCCGGTTGACTTTACTGAAAAATTATTATATTCTGATATACGGCGAGGCATGGATTTCAGAGGAGGTCCCATATGGAAAGAGATATTTTTGTCCCCGGCAGGACGGAGCTTGCCGGCAATCATACAGACCACCAGAAAGGCAGGATACTGGCCTCGGCGGTGGACCTGGGGCTGTTTGCGGGCTTCTGGCCCAGCGGAAGCAGCCTCTGTCATATCGAGTCGGAGGGCTTTCCGGAGATCAACGTGCGCACCACCCAGCTGAATATCCGCCCCGCCGAGTTCGGCACCTCCATGGCCCTGGTGAGGGGGGTCCTGGCGGCCTTCCAGGAGCTGGGGCTGAACATAGGCGGCTTTGAGGCCCAGGTGCGCAGCAGCCTGCCCGCGGGCTCGGGACTCAGCTCCTCGGCGGCCTTTGCGGTGCTGGTGGGCAGGATACTCAGCGAGCTGTTCAACGACGGCAAGGTGGAGCCCATAGTCCTGGCCAGGGCCGCCCAGCAGGCGGAAAACGAGTATTTCGGCAAGCCCTGCGGCCTTATGAGCCAGCTCACCTGCGCCTACGGGCACACCGTGTATGTGGACTTCAAGACAGGGGAGATAGAGCCCATCCAGGCGGACTTTGCGGACATGGGCCTGGTCCTCTGCCTCACGGATACCGGCGGCAGCCACGCCGGGCTGGACACCTCCTATGCCCGCATCCCGGCGGACATGGTCTATATAGCCAACCTCTTTGACAAGGGAGTGCTGGCCGACGTAGACCCGGAGGAGTTCAAGGCCAAGGGCTGGGACGCCTCCAACCGCCCCGTGCGCCGGGCCATGCACTTCTTTGCGGAAAACGAGCGGGTGCCCAAAATGCGGGACGCTCTGAAAGCCGGAGACGGGGAGACCTATATGCGCCTGATGAACGAGTCCGGCCGCTCCTCGGAGGAGCTGCTCAACAACATCATCACCTCCGCTACCGGGGATACCAAGCTTCAGCAGGGCCTGGAGCTGAGCCGCAAGCTGCTGGAGGGCGTGGGCGCCTGGCGTGTCCACGGCGGCGGCTTTGCCGGCTGCGTCCAGGCGCTGATGCCTATCGACAGCTTCGCCTCCTACAAGGCAGAGATGGAGCGCACCTTCGGCCGCGGCAGCTGCCACGTGATACGTCTGGTGTGAGATAGCGCTATAAGAATATACAGCATCCGCCCCAGGGCAAAAGCCCTGGGGCGGATGCGGTA
>DBFSDV010000062.1:0-61693 GCA_048417135.1 Candidatus Limivicinus sp.
CTCGCCAAGACATCCCTGGTTTTATCCTCCTGGAGTTTATTTTGGGCGTGTCAGAAAAAGGGAAATGAAATATAATATGTCCAATATATTTCAGAGGTGTGCGATGGAAAATTCCGAAATTTACCAGCAGGTACTGAACAGTTTTCAGGACACTGCCATCAGGGACAGGAGCTATTATCCCGACTTCCGCCGCCAGTGGGAGGCTCTTCTGAAAAAGGCCCTCCACAGCGGGGAACAGTATTTTGACATCGACTCTCCGTCGGTGCTCAGGGTGGAGCACAGCTTCGCCGGTATCCAAGCCGTCTTCCACTTTGACCAGCTGAAGATAGCCGACTGGTACCGCCAGGACTCCTCCCGGAAAAAGCGGGTGGTCTTCCAGCCCAAAAAGCTCAAGCACAGCCGCAGCGGAGCTCTCAGCTATCACGATTCCCCCTGCGATTACGACCCGGAGCTCCCGGAGAGCGCCCTCACCGAGGAGAACAGGAACATCATCGCCGCCGCCCTGCCGGAGCTGCCGCCCCGGCTGAGGATAGTCTACGGCAACAAGTGGGTGGATTCCCGCTTCAATGTGCTCATGAACACCAGGCTGTCCCTCTTTCTCATTGGGACGGACTATGTGCCGGCCTTCCTGGCCACGCCCTTTGAAGTCTGCCTGTATCTGTTCATGATGGATTACTGCATCATTAAGGAGAACTACAGCAAGGTGGAGGACAAGGAGCTGCAGAAGTTCCTGCATATCTTCCGCCCCTCGCCCATGCTGAAGATAAAGGGCATATTATGAGCCTGTTTCCGGGCTTTTGGTCACACAGTCCCGAGGTGTTCTACCGTCGGGACTGTGTTTTTTAATGTTATCTCAGCTCGTTGATGGCGAAGTTGTCCATGTCGTCAAAGGCCTGGTTCTCGCCGCCCATAGCCCAGATAAAGGTGTAGTTGGAGGAGCCGCAGCCGGCGTGCAGGGACCAGGAGGGGGATATGACCGCCTCGTAGTTCTGCATGACGATGTGCCGGGTCTCCTGGGGCTGGCCCATCAGGTGCATGACTATGCCGCCTTCGGGCAGGTTGAAGTAGGTGTATATCTCCATGCGGCGCTCATGGGTGTGGGGAGGAACGGAGTTCCACACGTTGCCCGGCTCCAGCTGGGTCAGGCCCATGGACAGCTGGCAGGTCTCCAGCACATCCGGGTGGATGAACTGGTTGATGACCCGCTTGTTGGCGGTCTCCATGCTGCCCAGGGGGCGCTTATTGGCGTCCTTGATGGAGATAAAGGTGGTCTTGCAGTCCTTGTGGGCGGGGGCGCTCACCAGGTAGAAGCGGGCGGGAGCGGCCTTGTCGTTGCTGCCGAAGACCACGTTTTTGGTGCTGCGGGAGATGTAGAGGCAGTCCTCGAAGCCCATCTCATAACGGACTCCGTCGGCCTCTATCCAGCCGGCGCCGCCCAGGTTGAACACCCCGGCTTCCCGGCGCTCCAGGAAGAAGTTGGTGCCGAAGTTCTTCCAGACGTCTATGCCCTGGTCGATGGGCAGGGACTTCTCCACGGGCATGATGCCCAGGACCACCATGCGGTCCACGTGGGAGTACACGGCCTGGACGGTGTCCGGCTGGTACAGGTTCTGGATGAGAAACTCCTTGCGCAGCTCCTCGGTGGTGTATCTCTTTACGTCATTGGGACCGGTGGAATAGCGTATATCCATAATATATTACCTTTCAGATCACAGGGATCAGACCAAGCCCAGAGCTTCGGGGATGAACATGCTCAGAGCGGGCACGTAGGTGATGAGCAGCAGTGCCACGAAGATGACCGCAAAGAAGGGCAGCAGCATCTTGATTATCTGCTCTATCTTCACGCCGTGAGTACGGCAGCCGGCAAAGAGGATGGCGCCCACAGGAGGAGTAAGAGTGCCCACGCACAGGTTCATGACCATCATGAGACCGAAGTGTACGGGGTGCATGCCCCAGGTCTGGACGATGGGCAGGAAGATGGGAGTGAAGATCAGCACTGCGGGAGTGGGGTCCATGAAGCAGCCCACGATGAGCAGGATGACGTTCATGATGAGCAGGATGATGACGGCGCTGTCGGTAACGCTGAGGATGGCGTTGGCCACCAGGGCGGGGATCTTGGTGTAGGTCATGATGTAGCCCATGATACCGGAGACACACACCAGGTACTCTATAACGGCAGTGGTCTTCACGCTCTCAAAGAGGATGCGGGGCAGGTCACGGATGGTGATGTTGCGATAGACAAAGCCCAGGATGAGAGCGTAGGCCACGGCAATGGCAGAACCCTCGGTGGCGGTGAAGATACCGCCCAGGATACCGCCGATGACGATGACGATCATCAGCAGGCTGGGGATGCCTTCCCACAGAGTCTTCATGACGAACTTAAAGGTGTAGTGGTCCTTGGAGACGTAGCCGCGGCGGTAGGCCATGACACCGGCCACGACCATGCAGCCCAGGCCCCAGAGGATGCCGGGGACATAGCCGGCCATGAACAGGGCGGCTATGGACACGGAGCCTGCCACGGTGGAGTAGACTATCATGATGTTGCTGGGGGGAATCATCATACCGGTCGGGCCGGAGGCGATGTTGCAGACGGCTATGTACTCGTCGGAGTAGCCCTCTTCCTTCTCAAGAGGTCCAAGGATACCGCCCATAGCCACGGCTGCGGCAACGCCGGAACCGGACATGGCGCCGAAGAGCATGTTTGCAACGATGTTGGTCTGGGCCAGGGAGCCGGGGAGCCTGTGGGCCACCAGCTGGGCACAGCCAACCAGACGGCGGGCTATACCGCCGAAGTTCATCAGGTTGCCGGCCAGCACGAAGAAGGGTATGGCCAGCAGAGAGAAGGAGTTGACGCTCTGAAACATCTTCTGGGCGGAGACCATCATGGAGCTCATCTGGGGCATGATGATGACCATGCCGGCGGCGGAGCCCAGGCCTATGCTCAGACCTATGGGGAAACCAACTGCAAGAGTGACGAATATGATGCCGATCATTACGATGCCGGCAAGAGCTGTTACTGTCATGTATCTTTACCTCCCATCATGCGGTTCCAGAGAGCTCGTCGCCGTAGGTGCGAGTGCCCTCTTTGTAGTTCTTAACTGCCATAATGCAGTTATACACTGCGTAGTACAGGGTGATCACACCGGTAACGGGGACGGAGACGTACATGACGGACTTGGAGACCTGGAGAGCTGCATCTATCTGCACGGCCTGGGTGCTGGTGTAGAGCCAGCCGCCGATAACGCAGACGAACAGTATGAATACAAACAGGCAGATATTGGTTATGATCTCCACGATCATGTTGGTGAGGGGTTTGAATTTATCTTTAAGTAAATCAATGGTCAGATGCTCTTTGCTGCCATAGACATAAGCACTGCCAAACATTATCATCCAAACAAACAGATACTGGGAAAGAGTACCGGTGATTGCGCTGGGATTGTTAAAAACGTAACGGGCAACGACCTGCCAAACCACGATGACGGTCATTACGCCCAGAGTAACGGTGGACACGATCTCCTGGAACTTGTCCAGGATAAACTTGATCTTATCTAATACCTTCACGGAGTGGCCTCCCTTTTTCTTTAGCTAATAACTTGCAGGGTTCATGGGTTTATATGCCGGGAAAAAAAGTGCTGTGGTCACGGGTGGACGCTTCTTCAAGAAGCGGCCCACAGCAAGCTGTGGGCCGTTATTA
This sequence comes from Candidatus Limivicinus sp., assembly GCA_048417135.1. GTDB lineage: Bacteria > Bacillota > Clostridia > Oscillospirales > Oscillospiraceae > Limivicinus. The sequence goes on from DBFSDV010000062.1 coordinate 3,695, forward strand.
ACACTCGCTATGGTTTATGCGCGCTCGGAAAGGATTGCGTCGTAGACAGACTGGGTCATCTCGTTGCGGCCGGCAACGCTCTGGATCAGATCCTGGCAGTTGGCCTGGAAGGCGGCAACGTCAGCCTCGGAGAAGGTAACGCCCATCTCAACGGCCTTGGCCTCGTAGTCGGAGCGCAGCTCCTCGCACAGGTCGAACATGTAGGGGATGGAGTCGGCAGCGCACTGCAGGAGAGCGGCCTGGTCCTCAGCGGACATGGAGTCGAACACGGCGTTGGCAATGCAGAGCATGTCGGGGATCATCAGGTGGCCGGTGTAGTTGTAGTAGGGAGCGACCTCGTACTGGACCAGGTCAACGTAGGTGATGATGTTGTTCTCGGCGCCGTCGAGAGTACCGGTCTGGATGGCGGAGTAAACATCGCCCTGGGCCATATCAACGCCCACGCCGCCCATGGCGGCCATCATGTTCATGCAGGTCTCGGAGGCCATGACGCGGATCTTCAGGCCGGAGAGCTCTTCGGGAGTGGTCACGGGAGCCTTGGCAGTGTACAGGTTACGGGGTCCGAGAGAGTAAGCGGAAAGCACGTGGAAGCCGTAGTCAACGGTGGTGGCATACAGGTCGTCCAGCTTGCCGGAGACGAAGACGCGCTCCTGGTGCTCGATGTCGTCATAGACATAGGGGGTGCCCAGGATGGCGAAGTCGGAAGCGTAGGTCTCGATGATGGAGTTTGCAACCAGGGTCATGTCCAGAGCGCCCATGGTCAGCTGCTCAAGGGTCTGAGCCTGGTCGCCCAGCTGAGCGTCGGGGTAAACTTCGATGGAGTAACGGCCTTCGGTGGCATCGTACAGGTCATCGCTGAGCTTCTGCAGGGTGACTGCTTCGGGGTTGGTGATGGTCTGGTTGAATGCGCACTTGAGGACGGTCTGGCCCACCTTGTCGCTGCTGGTGGTGGCGGCGGCGTCGCTGGAAGCGGCGGTGTCGCTGCTGCTGCTGGTGTCCTCAACGGGAGCGGCGGTCTGGCCGCAGGCGCACAGGGCCAGGACCATGACCAGAGCAAGGAGCATTGCTATGAGAGTCTTTGCGTTCTTCATTACTTTTCCTCCTGAAAGGTTTTTTATATACAGGCGGGCCCGGGGGCTTCGCCGGTAATACGGGGAGGGGCAAGGGGCTGAGCTCTCGCTTTTCTGGGGGGAGCCGGTTTTCAATACTATGTAAACCGTTTCCGTAAACCGTTTAACAAAGAAGAGCTGTTATATAAGCGCCAGGCGGGAGGCCTTTTAAAAATAGGCCTCTTTAAAAGTCCTGGGCGGGGGTTGATTCTCTGACTATAAAGTGGGAGGGTATCTCCACGTTCACGGCTCTGGCCCCGGCGGGGCGCTTGCCGCTTATCCGCTCCAGCAGCAGTTCCGCCGCCTTCGCTCCCACGTCGCCTGTGGCCAGGGCCACGGCGCTTATTCCGGGCTTGGCTATCTGGAGCCAGTTCCAATCGTCAAAGGTGCAGAAGCCGAAATCGTATCCCGGCTCTATGTTCAAATCCTTCATGGCCACCAGCAGCTTCTGGGCGCTGGCCCCGTTGGAGGAGAGCAGGGCGATGCGCTCTCCGGGGTATTTCCTGCGGAAGATGCGCAGGCAGCTCTTGCAGCTGCCGGCATCGTCGGCGGAGAACTCATAGGTCTCCGGCTCGTTCCCGGTCAGGTCCCTCACCGCCTGCTCATAGCCCTGGCGGCGGAGGATACGGGGGGAGATGCTGCCTATAGTCTCGGAGAAGAAGGCCACCCTGGTGTAGCCCTGGCCCAGGAGGAACCTGACGCAGTCATAGGCGGCGTTCCTGTTGGGGGTGGTGACGGTATCTATCTGGTTGGAGCCCATAAGCCGCCGGTCCGCCAGGACAAGACAGGTGCCGCTGCTTTGCAGCTCCAGCAGAAACTCGTCGTTGCCGCCGCAGGTGTTGACTATCAGCCCGTCCACCCGGTTTTCCAGGAAGCCCTTGATGGCCCGGCGTTCCCGGCGGGGGTCTTCGCCGCTGTCGGCAAAGAGGACCTGGTAGCCCGCCTCCTCACACACGGTGGTTATCCCCTTTAAAAGCAGGGCGGAGAAGGGGCTGCCTATGTCGCCGATGACGCAGCCTATCAGCATGCTGCGGCTGGCTTTGAGCCGCTGGGCGGAGCGGTTGGGGTGGTAATCCACCTCGGCGATCACCCGGCGAATATGCTCCCTGGTATCGGCAGACATATTTTCAAACTTACCATTGAGGAACCTTGATATAGTTGTCTTTGATACACCGCAGAGCTTTGCCACTTCGTCTATGGTCAGCCTGCTGTCTGTTTGATTATCCATGAGGCTTTTCCTTAACAATTCTGTAAAAATTCTAACATTGCTTGTGCTTTTTGTCAACCGGTTTCCAAGCATCTTTCCCGCGTGAGAATGCACAATCTTTTCACAAACTTTTTGTGGATTCTTTACAAGCGGCCGGTTTTTCGCCTTTCCCGCGGGGAAAATTTGCGTCATATTGTCCAAGACTTGTGCAATATTGTTTCCGCGCTTTTACCGGCTCCGGAACCGCCATCTTTACCTTGCAATCGGGGAAATACGTGATATAATATGTTAGTTATTATATGAATACCATATATCCCACAAAAAATATGTCTGTTTACGGGGGAAGAACGATGATACCTTTTAATGTGCCTCCCTGCACCGGCGACGAGCTGGAATATATCCGCCAGGCCATTGCCAGCCGGAAAATCTGCGGAGACGGAGAGTTTACGAAAAAATGCAGCCGCTGGATGGAGGAGCGCTTCAAGGCCCAGAAGGTGCTGCTCACCACCAGCGGCACCACCGCCCTGGATATGGCCGCCCTGCTGTGCGACCTTCAGCCGGGGGATGAGGTCATACTCCCCAGCTTCACCTTCTCCAGCACCGCCACCGCCTTCGTGCTGGCCGGGGCCAAGCTGGTCTTCGTGGACATCCGGCCCGACACCATGAACATAGACGAGACAAAGATAGAGGCGGCCATCACCGAAAAGACCCGGGTCATAGTCCCGGTGCACTACGCCGGCGTGGCCTGCGAGATGGACGCCATTATGGATATCGCCCGCCGCCACGGCCTGAAGGTGGTGGAGGACGCCGCCCAGGGGGTCATGAGCTCATACAAGGGCAGGGCCCTGGGCACCATAGGCGATCTGGGCTGCTTCTCCTTCCACGAGACAAAGAACTACTCCATGGGCGAGGGCGGAGCCCTGCTGATAAACAATCCCCGGTACAACGAGCGGGCGGAGATACTCCGGGAAAAGGGCACCAACCGCTCCAAGTTCTTCCGGGGCCAGGTGGACAAGTACACCTGGGTGGACTTCGGCGACAGCTATCTGCCCAGCGAGCTCAACGCCGCCTACCTCTGGGCCCAGCTCATGCGGGCCGACGAGATAAACGAGGACCGGCTCCACAGCTGGAAGGAATATTGGGAGGCTTTCCTGCTCCTGGCCCGCGCCGGGAAGCTGGAGCTGCCCACCGTCCCGGAGGGCTGCGTCCACAACGCCCACATGTTCTATATAAAGGCAAAGGACCTGGAGGAGCGCACCGCCCTTATAAACCACCTGAAGGCCCGGGACATCCTGGCGGTGTTCCACTACGTGCCCCTGCACTCCGCCCCCGCCGGGCTGAAGTTCGGCCGCTTCTGCGGGGAGGATGTGTACACCACCTCCCAGTCCGACAGGCTGCTGAGACTGCCCTTGTACTTCGGACTCAGCAAGGACGACCGGCAGGCCGTTATAAACGCCGTCACGGAGTTTTACAATGAGCGCTGAGCCCGGCAGCCCCCTCTCCGGGGGAAAGGGCAGATGCCTCCGGCTGCTCTCCCTGCTCTTTCTCGTGGCCTCCCCGGTACTGGTGATGCTCCTGCTCTCCCTGATATCGGGAAACAACATGTTTTTATCCAAGCCCATCTTCAACGACGAGATGGGCTATTGGCGCCTTATGTACTGCATAAGCGAAAGGGGCTTCGACTTCGGCTCCACGGAGCACCTGGTGGGCTATGTGGCCCCCTACGGGCCCCTGGGCAGCCACGGCCTGTCCCCGGTGGCCGCCTGGCTGTGGTATGTGCTGCTCTTCCCCATGACGGACAGCGCCCTGGTGATAGCCGGGGTCATCATGCTCTCGGCGGCCTTCCTGCTGCTGTACCTGATAGTCCGCCCCGGGACCCGGGAAATGCTGCTCGTCGGCGCCTTCACCCTGCTGTACCCGCCCCTGGTGCGGTACATCAACCTCTCCATGATGGAGATGCCCTGCTACGCCTGCGTCATAGTCTATATGGCGCTGCTGCTGCGCTATGAAAAGGAGCACGACGGGGCCCTGCCCCGCTCCCCCTGGACCCTGCCCCTGCTCTTTGTCTGCGGGCTCTACTGCACGCTGCTGCGCATGAGCAACGTGGTGCTGTTCTTCCCCGCCATACTCATCTTCTGCGACAACAGGATAAGCCTGAAGCTGCTGCTGTGCCTGGTGCTCTACGCCCTGGGCACCCTGGCCTTCAACTACTGCTTCTCCCTGTTCGTGGCCCCCTATCCCGACGCCCTGTATACCCTTATGCAGAGCGGCAGTCTGGGCGAGCTGCTGAGAGGACTATGGCTCAACACCAGCACCAACATCATAAACTACCTCAACCCCTTCTCCGACAATTCCCTGCCCCAGGCCATGGCCAGATATTTCTATCTGCTGGTGCTGCTGGCGCTGCTGGGCAAGACCCTGCTGAAGAGGGAGGGGGGCAGGCTGCGCCTCACCTGGCGCTGGGCTTACTTCGGGGTGTTTGCCGCCGGCGCCGCCGGGCTGCTCATCGTGCTGACCATATACTATGTCTTTGACTGGCGGGATTACCGGACCCTGGCCCCCCTGGCCTACTCCATGGTGCTGTGGCTGCTGCTGCGCTGGGACGGCGAGGGCAGGGGCTTTAAGGCCGCGCTGGCCGCCCTCATGCTCTTTGGGGTGCTCATGGCCCCGGAGGCTTACGGCCACGTGGCCTCCGACCCCCGCTTTTATCCCGACGAGTCCACCGGATTGGATTACTCGGAGCTCTTCGGGGACGAGGCCTGCACCCTGGGCCTCTACGGCACCGCCTATGAGCTTGCCCTCATGAAGGATGTCCCCACCAATGTGGGCATCTGCGGGGGCATATATGAAGAAAATACCCACGGCTACGGGATGGATTACATTCTCTCCCTCCCCGGCGACCCCACGCCCTCCCCGGAATACTACGAGTATTACGCCTTCATGGAGGGCTACGGAGAGCTTTACCGCCGGCTGGAGCCGTGAATCTGGAGGATACTATGAACATTTTCGCCCCCTGCGACCTGCCTGTTATTAACGGGGAGAAGGTCTCCCTTCGCCCCATCAGCCGGGAGGACACCCCCCTTATCGTCGCCTGGCGCAACACCCCTTCGGTGTTCCGCCACTTCATCTTCCGCCAGCCCTTTACCGCCCAGCTCCATGAGAACTGGCTCAAGACTAAGGTGGACACCGGCAAGGTCATCCAGTATATCATCACGGAAAAGAACGGCCGCCCCGTGGGCAGCGTATATTTCCGGGATGTGGACAGGGAAAACGACAGCGCCGAATACGGCATCTTCATCGGCGAAGAGGACGCCCTGGGCCGGGGCCTGGGCACCGAGACCGCCCGGCTCTTCACCCGCTTCGGCCTGGATGTGCTGAAGCTGCACCGGATAAGCCTGCGGGTGCTGGGGAGCAATGACATCGCCCGGCGCAGCTACGAGAAGGCCGGCTTCGTCACCGAGGGCATCTTCAGGGACATGGTGAAGCTGGACGGAGAATACATGGACGTGGTCTTCATGGCCCTGCTGGGGGAGGAGGAAAAGAAATGAAGCTGGTCTCCTTTGTCATCCCCTGCTACCGCTCGGAGGGCAGCATTGCCTCCGTGGCGGAGGAGATAAAAAACGCCATGTGCGCCCTGCCCCAGTACGACTATGAGATAATATTGGTAAACGACAGCTCCCCGGACGGTACCTTTGCCGTCATCGCCTCCCTGGCGGAAGAGGACGGGCACATCACCGCCGTGGACCTGTCCAGGAACTTCGGCCAGCACGGGGCGCTGATGTCCGGCTTCCACCACTGCAGGGGGGATATAATCGTCTGCCTGGACGACGACGGCCAGACCCCCGCCGACGAGGTGGGCAAGCTCCTATCCAAGCTGGAGGAGGGCTACGACGTGGTCTACGCCTCCTATGAGCACAAGCAGCATTCCCGCTTCAGGAACCTGGGCAGCAAGTTCAACGGGCTGATGACGGAGATAATGCTGGGCAAGCCCAAGGAGCTGACCCTCACCAGCTATTTCGCCATGCGCCGTTTCGTGGTGAACGACATCCTGAGATACAGCAACTGCTACCCCTATATCGACGGCCTGGTCCTGCGCTCCAGCAATAACTTTGCCACCGTCCCCGTCAATCACCGGCAGCGGCAGCAGGGCGAGTCCGGCTACACCCTGGGCAAGCTCATCAGCCTGTGGATGAACGGTTTTACCTCCTTCTCCGTGAAGCCCCTGCGCCTGGCCACCTACGCCGGCTGCTTTACTGCTCTGGCAGGTTTTATCTATGCCCTGGCCATCGTGGTGAAATACTTCACCGACAGCAGCATCCCCGAGGGCTGGAGCTCCACCATGGCCCTGCAGCTGGTGCTGGGAGGTATAGTGCTGGTAGTGCTGGGCCTCATAGGGGAATATGTGGGGAGGATATACATGTGCATCAACGCCTCGCCCCAGTTCGTGGAGCGGCAGGTGGTCAGGAAAAAGGACAGTGAGAGCTGAGCATGGAAAAAACGGATAAGAAAGTCTTTGTGGCCCTGCACCTGCTGCTGCTGTTCTACTCCCTGTCCTCGGTGCTGTCCAAGCTGGCGGCGGCCCAGCCCTTTCTCAGCTTCAAGTTCTGCCTCTGCTACGGCGGCATGTTCTGCATCCTGGTGGTCTACGCCCTGGGCTGGCAGCAGATACTAAAGCGCCTGCCCCTCACCGTGGCCTTTGCCAACAAGGCCGTCACCCTGGTGTGGAGCATGGTCTTCGGCGCCCTGCTCTTCAAAGAGCAGATACGGCTCAACCAGCTCATAGGCTGCGCCCTGGCCGTGGCGGGCGTCATTCTCTTCGTGCAGCCCGAGAAGGGCTCAGAGGGGGAGGCGCAGCCATGAGCAGAGAGATGCTGCCCTACCTGTTCATCGGCTTTTTCAGCGTCTTCGTGTCCTCCGTGTCCCAGACCGTTTTGAAAAAAGCCTCCCTCCGGGAGCACGGGAGCTTCCTTAAGGAATACCTGAACCTCCCGGTCATCCTGGCCTACGGCATGTTCTTCGGCAGCACCCTGCTGACCATGCTGGCCTACAAGAAGCTGCCTCTCAGCATGAGCCCCGCCTTCGAGAGCAGCTCCTATATCTTCGTCACCATCTTCGGCGTCACCATTTTCAAGGAAAAGGTGGGCCGGCGCAAGCTCTTTGCCCTGTTTCTCATACTTCTGGGCATAATCATCTTCACACTTTGATTGGAGCTCCCATGAACAACAAGCCAAAAAACCTTATAATAATCGGCGCAAACGAATTCCAGAACCCCCTCATCCTTGCCGCCAAGGACATGGGCTACACCACCCATGTCTTCGCCTGGCAGAGCGGCGACGTGGGGGAGAGGACCGCCGACTATTTCTACCCCATAAGCATAGTGGAGCTGGACAGGATACTGAATATCTGCCGTATGCTCTCCCCGGTGGGGGTGGTGTCCATAGGCTCGGACCTGGCGGCCATTACGGTGAACTATATCGCCCAGGAGCTGGGGCTGGTGGGCAACGGCATGGAAAGCGCCCTGGCCGCCACCAACAAGCACCTCATGCGCCTGGCCTTTGAAAAGGCCGGGCTCCCCTCCTGCAAGAGCCGTCTGGTGTCCTCGCCTGAGGAGGCCCAGGCTCTGGAGCTGGCATACCCCGTCATCGTAAAGCCCACCGACCGCTCCGGCAGCCGGGGCATCTTCAAGGTGACGGAGCCCTCCCAGCTGGCCCGGGCCATAGAGAAGGCCCAAAGCTACTCCTTTGAAAAGAAAGCCCTGGTGGAGGAGTTCGCCCCCGGCAGGGAATACAGCATAGAATACGTCTCCTGGCAGGGAGAACACCACTTCCTGGCCTGCACGGAGAAATTCACCACCGGCGCCCCCCTCTTTGTGGAGACCGGGCACCTCCAGCCCCCTCTTCACATGACCGACGACACCCTCCGCCGTATAAAGGAGCTGGTGCCCCGGGTGCTGGACTGCCTGGGCATACGCTTCGGCGCCTCCCACACGGAGCTGAAAATAGACGATGAGGGAACTATCCGCATCATCGAGTGCGGCGGACGCATGGGCGGAGACTGTATAGGCTCCGACCTGGTGTATATCAGCGGAGGCGTGGATTACGTGAGAGCCTGCGTGGACATCGCCTGCGGCAGAGCCCCGGACCTCAGCCTCCGACAGGAGCCCCGTATAGCCGCCATCCGCTTCATCTTCAGCCAGGCTGACCTGGACGCCCTGGAGGCCATACGCCGCAGCCACCCTGAGGCCCTCTGCTGCGTAAGCGACATCCTTCCCCTGGACGGCCGGGAGATCAGCGACAGCTCCACCCGCTACGGCTTCTTTATCCTCTCCACCCGGACCATGGAGGAGATGGCGGAAGTCCTCAGCCTTGTGGATTTCGATTTGAACTGACGGGGTGTTTTCCTATGAAACTTGTATCTTTCGTCATTCCCTGCTACCGCTCCGCCGCCACCATCTCCGCCGTGGCAGAGGAGATAAACTCCGCCATGGAGGCCCTGCCCGAATATGAGCACGAGATAATCCTGGTGAACGACTGCTCCCCGGACGACACCTTTTCCGTCATAGAGGGCCTTGCCCGGCAGGACCGCCGCATCACCGCCGTGGACCTGGCCAAGAACTTCGGCCAGCATGCCGCCATTATGGCCGGGCTCCACCACAGCCGGGGGGATTATATAGTCTGTCTGGACGACGACGGCCAAACCCCCGCCGACGAGGTGGGCAAGCTCCTTTCAAAGCTGGAGGAGGGCTACGACGTGGTCTACGCCTCCTACGGCCACCACAAGCAGCACAGCTTCTTCCGCAACTTCGGCAGCCGGCTCAACGGCAAAATGACGGAGATAATGCTGGGCAAGCCCAAGGAGCTATATCTCACCAGCTATTTCGCCGCCCAGCGCTTCATCGTCGACGAGATGCTCCGCTATGAGCACTGCTTCCCCTATGTGATGGGCCTGGTGCTCCGCTCCACCAAAAACATCTGCAACGTGCCGGTGAACCACCGGCAGCGCCAGGAGGGCCGCTCCGGCTATACCCTCAGCAAGCTGCTGAACCTGTGGATGAACGGCTTTACCTCCTTCTCCATTAAGCCCCTGCGCCTGGCCACCTATGCGGGCTCCCTCACGGCCCTTATAGGCTTCGTCTACGCCATCATCATCGTCATAAGATATTTCTCCGTCCACCTGGCCCCCATGGGCTGGAGCTCCACCACCGCCCTGCTGCTCATCCTGGGCGGCATCATCCTGCTGGTGCTGGGCCTGGTGGGGGAATACGTGGGGCGCATATTCATGTGCGTCAACGCCTCCCCCCAGTATGTGGAGAGGAAAGTCGTCAAAGAAGGCAGGGAGGAATAAACATGGCCGTACTGGGATTCATAGGCGTAGGCAATATGGGCGGCGCCCTGGCCAGGGCCGCCGCAGTCAAGGTCTCCGGCAGCTCCCTGCTCCTTTCAAACCGCAGCAGGGATAAGGCCGAAAAGCTGGCGGCCGAGCTGGGAGGGACGGTCTCGGACAATCTGACCATAGCCGCCTCCGCCGACTATATCTTTCTGGGCGTAAAGCCCCAGATGCTCCCCGGCGTCCTGGCCGGGATAGCCCCGGCGCTGGCGGGAAGGGAGAGCCCCTTCGTTCTGGTGAGCATGGCCGCCGGCACCTCCATTGAAAAAGTGCAGCAGCTGGCCGGAGGACAGTGGCCGGTGATACGCATCATGCCCAACACCCCCGCCTCCATAGGCAAGGGCATGATACTCTACGCCCCGGGCCCTGAGGTCACCGGGGAGCAGACGGACAGCTTCCTGGAGCTCATGGCCGGGGCAGGGCGCTTTGCCCGATTGGAAGAGCGGCTCATCGACGCCGGCTCCTCCGTCTCCGGCTGCGGCCCCGCCTTTGCCGACCTGTTCATAGAGGCCCTGGCCGACGGCGGGGTGGCCTGCGGCCTGCCCCGCGCCGCCGCCATAGAGCTGGCCGCCCAGATGCTCCTGGGCTCGGCGGCTCTGGTACTGGAGAGCGGGAAACACCCCGGGGAGCTGAAGGACGCCGTGTGCTCCCCCGGCGGCACCACCATCCAGGGGGTGCGGGCCTTGGAGAAAAGCGGCTTTCGCAGCGCCGTCATGGAGGCGGTCATCGCCGCCTACGAAAAGAATTTCGATCTGAAGTGAAAAACGACTGCCCCTGTCCCACAAAGTTGGGACAGGGGCAGATGCTTTTCAGGTTTTCCCTCTCAATCGTTTTTCTATTTGTTTGTCCAGGCCTCCAGGGAGCCCTTGGAGTAGTCGGCAAAGAATTTTTTAAAGGTGTCCAGCAGCTCCTGAGTGCCGCCGTGGAGCACCCGCTCCTTGTGGAAATAGGCGCAGACCCTGTCGATATCCGGCAGGTAGGGCAGGGGAAAGACATATATCTTCTTCAGATAGTCGTTTTGCAGCTCCCGGCTCACCAGGTCCCAGAATATCCGGGGATACACCAGGACCCCCAGGCCGCTGTTGGCCAGCTGGAAAGCGTTTTCCATATTCGTAAGCTCGCAGACGAAGCGGGGATTCATGTCGTAGTATTTCAGGTAACTGGCCAGGGCACGGCCGCCGGAGGACTGGGGCGGTATTTTTATAAAGGGCGCCTTCTCAAAATATCTCAAGTCCGCACACTGGGCAAAGCTCTCCGCCGTGCTGTCGCAGCTGTCCCCGGCCAGCTCTCTCATAATGCCCCGGGGCACCACCAGCAGCTGCTCCTTCCTGCACAGTTCCACCGTCTCATAGCTCTCCGGTGTGCTGATGATGGAGCCCACCACCAGGTCCACCCCGTCATGGGTCACCGCCTTCTGCAGCACCTCCGGTGAGGCCTCGTTCATCTTTACATAGGTCTCCGGATGCTCCCGGAGATACACCGGCAGCACGTAGGGCAGCACCGAGCGGGCCACCGTGTGCTCTATGCCCATGTGTATATACTGGCTGCCGGTGCTGCAGCGGCGGGTGTTCTCCTCGTACTGCTGCCTTAAATGCAGTATCTCCTTTGCCACCCGGAGAAACTGCAGCCCGTCCCGGGTCAGGCCCAGAGGCCGGCTGCGCACAAACAGCTGAGTGCCCAGCTCCTCCTCCAGCTTGGCTATCTGCTTGGAGAGGGACTGCTGGGAGATGAACAGGTGCTGGGCCGCCACGGATATGCTCTTCTCGTCGGCCACGGCTATGAAACTTTTTAGCAGTGAAAAATCCATTTCCTCTTGCTCCACTTATATGTTCCCTTGAATTTCCCCTCAAATAAAGGCTTTCCAGTATCTTCCGTTTTTACACCTCGGCCCTGCCGGGCCGGCAAAATATTCTTGCATTGTGCACAAGGGAGTCCATATAATCAGTTGTATTTCTGTTACATTTGCGGATGTGTGAAAAAACTATTGCTTTTTTCAACTTCCGGTTGTATTATAAACGCAGTTAAAGCGTAATGCAAGCCCTATTTGCCCTACGCGCAAAAATTTGTTTCTCTCGGGAGACTAAATCAGGAGGTCATGTATGAAAAAGATCATCGCAATCGTCGCACTCTTGTGCATGGTGTTTGCCCTGTGCGCCTGCGGAAGCAGCAGCAGCAAGGAGGAAGCCCTGACTTTCACCACCGGCGGTGAGACCGGCACTTACTACGGTTTCGGCAGCGTCATCGCCCAGTATGTTTCCGCCAACACCGACCTGTCCGTCACCGCCGTCACCAGCAACGGCTCCCAGGCCAACATCGAGGATATGGACGCCGGCTCCTATCAGCTGGGCTTCTGCCAGTCCGACGTTATGAGCTACGCCTACTCCGGCACCAACCTCTTTGCCGAGACCGGCGCAGTTGACAGCTTCTCCGTGGTCGCTTCCCTGTACATGGAGCAGGTCCAGATAGTCACCATGAACCCCGACATCAAGACCGTTGACGACCTGCGGGGCAAGAGCGTTTCCATCGGCGCCCTGGGCTCCGGCGTTTACTACAACGCCATCGACGTGCTGGGTGTCTACGGTATGACCGAGGATGACATCTCCCCCGTTTACCAGAGCTTCGGCGACAGCGCCGAGAGCCTGAAGGACGGTAAGATCGACGCCGCCTTCATCGTGGCCGGCGCCCCCACCACCGCCATCACCGACCTGTCCACCGGCGGCCAGATCTACCTGGTCAGCATCGACGACGAGCACATCGACCAGCTCATCGCCAGCTCCCCCTACTACAGCAAGTACACCGTCACCGCCGACACCTACGGCACCCCTGAGGATGCCCAGACCGTGGCTATAGCCGCCGTCATCCTGGCCCGGGACGATGTCTCCGAGGATACGGTCTACACCTTCGTGTCCACCATCTTCGAGAATGCGGATCAGCTCCAGCACGGCAAGGCCGCTGAGCTGGATTTGGCCTTTGCCTCCGGCATCACCGACGTCCCCTATCACCCCGGCGCTGCCAAGTACTTCGCCGAGAAGGGCTATGAGGTAGCTTCCACCAAGTAAGCAAATCCAGCAGCTTTCCCTGTTCTGCGGTTAAAAAGCTACGGCGCTTTTTAGGCGCCGTAGCTTTTCAGCAGTATATGCCCCTTTTACAGGGCGCCGGTTTCCGGCGCTTTCACCGATTATTGCCCAATCTTTACGCACTCTTGATGCTTTTCCCTCAATTTAAACTTGATTTTTCCTCTGCATTCATGCAGAATCATATAGAAATAATAAAATTCCCAAGCGAAAGGAGCAAAGCGAATGTCCGTATTTCACAAGCATGACTCCCAAGTAGACGAGACCATGGATGTGGGCACTGCCGAGGACGTAGAAAAACTGATGCGCAAATACGACCGGGAGTCCAACACCAGGATCTGGGAAGGCAAGCCCGCCCTTATCATCCGGGGCATCATGGTGATCTTCTCCCTCTACTGCATCTACTCCACCCTCTTCAGCGTGGCCGCCCTGGAAAAACGCCTCACCGCTTTCCTGGCCCTGGTGGTGGTCATGGGCTACCTCACCTACCCCGCCAGCAAACACCACGTGCGCCACAATTACATCCCCTGGTATGACTTCGTGATAATGATAGTGGGCGCCGCCTGCTTCATGTATTACTGCCTCAGCTACGACTCCCTGGTGAAGGTCCTCACCAGCGCCTCCAAAATGACCTGGTTCCAGGTCACCATCGGCGTGGTGGGTCTGCTGTGCATCATGGAGCTCTGCCGCCGCTGCGTGGGCGTGCCCATACTGTGCGTGGCCGGCGTGCTGCTTATCTACACCTTCTCCACCGGCATCGGCATGAAGCGGGTGCTCTACACCCTGTTCTTCACCACCAGCGGCATCATGGGCACCCCGGTGCAGGTCTGCGCCAAGTACATAGTGGTGTTCATCATTTTCGGCGCCTTCCTTGAACGCACCGGCATCGCCGCTTTCTTTATCGATTTGGCCAACTCCCTGGTGGGTCGCTACTCCGGCGGCCCGGCCAAAGTGGCCGTCATCTCCTCCGCCCTGTGCGGCATGGTCTCCGGCTCCTCCGTGGGCAACACCGTCACCACCGGTTCCGTCACCATACCCATGATGAAAAAGACCGGCTACAAGGGCGAGTTCGCCGGGGCCGTGGAGGCCGCAGCCTCCACCGGCGGCCAGATAATGCCCCCCATCATGGGCGCCGCCGCCTTCCTCATGGCCGAGTACATGAACGTCACCTATGCGGAAGTGGCCCTCCGGGCCATCCTCCCCGCAGTGCTCTACTTCACCGGCATATTCATCGCCGTGCACCTGGAGGCCAAGAAGCTGGGCCTGAAGGGCATCGACAAGTCTGAGCTGCCCGTGCTGGGCAAGCTGATGACCAAGCTCTACCTGCTGCTGCCTCTTGTCGTTCTTGTGGCTCTGGTCACCACCAATACCCGCACCATGCAGTTCTCCGCCACCATCGCCATCCTCTGCGCCATCGTGGTGAGCCTCTTCGACAAGGACAACCGCATCACCATCCCCAAGATCCTTGAGGCTCTGGAGGCCGGCGGCAAGGGCACCATCACCGTGGCCGTGGCCTGCGCCATGGCAGGCGTCATAGCCGGCTGCATCACCGCCACCGGCCTCGCCTCCAAGCTCATCGGCGCAGTCATCACCGCCAGCAACTCCGTGCCCTTCGTCAGCCCCACCATGGTGGCCCTGTTCCTCACCATGGTCTGCTGCATCATCCTGGGCATGGGCGTGCCCACCACCGCCAACTACTGCATCATGGCCTCCACCTGCGCGCCCATTCTCATCACCATTGGCGTGCCCAAGATGGCCGCCCACTTCTTCGTGTTCTACTTCGGCATCGTGGCCGATATCACTCCCCCTGTGGCCCTGGCCGCCTACGCCGGCTCCGCCATCGCCAAGTCCAACCCCATGAAGACGGGCATAAACGCCTCAAAGCTGGCCATAGGCGCCTTCGTGGTGCCCTATATCTTCTGTCTCAACCCGGCCATGCTCCTTATCGACGTGACGCCCCTGGGCGTTATACAGATAATCGTCACCTCCCTTATCGGTATCTTCGGCGTGGCCGCCGCCATGAACGGCTACCTCTACCGGAAGATAAACTGGGCGGCCCGCATCGCCATATGCATCGCCGGCCTCATGATGATGGACCCCACCATAATCACCGATATCATAGGCATAGTGCTTATGGCCGCCATCGTCCTCATCCAGTACCTGGGAGCCAAGAAGCTGAAACAGCCCCCGGTGTCCGCCTGAGCGGAGACAAAGCGCAATGTAAAAGACAGGCCCCGGCCGAGAGCCGGGGCTTTTGCCGTTTATAGGTCCAAGATATGAAAAGGCCCCGTCGGGTTCGACGGGGCTTTTTCATATCATAATCACTTGATGCCGTACTTCCTGTTGAACTTGTCAACCCGGCCGCTGGTGTCTACCAGCTTCTGCTTGCCGGTGTAGAAGGGGTGGCACTTGGAGCAGATCTCAACGGTGATGTTCTTCTTGGTGGAGCCGGTCTCAATGACGGCGCCGCAGGCGCATCTGATGGTGGTCTGCTCGTACTTGGGATGGATTCCTTCCTTCATGGGGCATATCTCCTCGTCTAAGGCTATCTTGATTGTGCAAAAAGCATAGTTACAAGACGCAAAGTGAATTGTAACACAGCGCCGCCGGGATTGCAAGTCCCTTTGTAAAATTTACTTTATCTCCACGGTTTTCCCCGCCGAGATGAAGTACAGCAGGCACTGCTTCACCTTTTTCCCGTGGATACGCTCCATGGCGGCGGCATAGCTGAGGAGCTGGCCCCGGTAGAAGGCGCTGCGCTTTGCTATGTCCTCCGCCGTCCGCACCCGGTCGGTCTTATAGTCTATCACCACCAGGCCGTCCTCTTCCTCCAGACAGCAGTCCACCACGCCCTGGAGCAGCAGCCGCTCCCCCGGGGCCTTGCCGAAGACCTCTCCGGCGTCCCACAGAAGGGAGAACTTGAACTCCCTCCAGAGCTTTCTGCAGCTCTTCATCCGCTGTCCCAAAGGTGAGTCGAAGAGCTTTTTCACCGCCTTCACGTCCACCGCCTGGGCCTCCCTCTGAGACAGGAAGCCCCGGCTGCACAGGTGGGCGGTCTCCGCCTCTATCTCCTCCGGGCTGCCGCTATGGGAAAAGTCCATATATTGCAGCAGCAGGTGGGTGGCCACGCCTTTCTCCGCCCCGGTGAGGGGCCGCTCCCCCCGGCTGAAGTCCGGCATACGGAACAGGCCCGCGGGCTTCTCCGTGAGATCCACCGCCTCGGCGTCCGGCTCCCATTGGCCCTTCAGCTCCGTGGCGGTGACCTTGGAGGGCAGCTCCTCAGCCGCCGCGTGGGGATAGCTGAAGCTCAGCTGCCGCTCCAGCTCCCTGAGCTCCGCCGGGTCCGCCACCGGGGACTCTTGGGCGGCCTGGGATGCGGGCTCCTCCGCCCCGGCCTCCTGCCGGGGCAGGCTCAGGCCCAGGTGCTCCCCGCCGTCAGCCAGGGCGGCATATATGAGCCAGTCCGCCATGGACTGGGCCTGGCTCAGCAGCTCCGGGGCCATGGGCCGGGAGGCCAGGGGCCTGGCCTTCTCCAGGGCTTCCTCCGGCCTTTTCACCGATGCGGTGATGAACAGCCGCTCCCGGGCCCGGGTCATGGCCACGTACAAAAGGCGCATCTCCTCCGACAGCAGCTCCCGCTCCAGGCGCAGCTTTATGGCGTTTCTGGCCAGGGTGGGGTACTCCAGCCCCCGGAGGGTATCCGTGAGCTTGGGGCCCAGGCCCAGCTCCGGGTGCACCAGCACCGTGTCCCGGCTGTCCTGCTTGTTGAAGCGCCGGGCCGTGTCGCAGAGGAAGACCACCGGGAACTCCAGGCCCTTGGACTTGTGTATGCTCATTATCTGCACCGCCGAGCTGCCGGCGGAGCCCAGGGCCGGCTCCTGGCCCTTTTCGCCCAGCTTCCTCAGCCACAGCACGAAGCGGTGCAGCCCCCTGTAGCCGCTGCTCTCGTAGCGCTCCGCCAGGCCGATGAAGGCCAGCAGCCGCTCCCGCCGCCGCTCCCCGTCGGCCATGGCGCTGCACAGGGCCAGCAGGTCCAGGCGCTCCAGCAGCAGCCAGCTCAGCTCCGCCATGGACATGTCCGCCGCCAGATCTCTCAGCTGTTCCAGCAGCCCCAGGAAGGCCCGGCATTTTTCGCTGCCCTCCCCGGCGGCCTTTAATGCGGTATAGAAGTCACCCTTCCCGGCGGCGCTGCGTATCTCCGTCAGCTCGTCGGGGCTGAAGGCAAAGGCCGGGGAGCGGAGCACGGCGATGAGGGGCACGTCCTGATGGGGATTGTCCAGCACCGCCAGCAGCGACACCAGAGACGACACCTCCAGGGAATCGAAATAGTCCCCGCCCTGGACGGAGGCCACGGGTATGCCCCGCTCCATAAGGCAGCGGCGGTATGTGGGCCCAGCCGTATTGGCGGAGCGCAGGAGGACGGCTATATCCCCGTATTCCAGGGGCCGGGGGGCCTCCCTGCCGGCGACCGTGCAGCCCCCCTCCACCAGAGCCTTTATCTTTTCCGCCACGAAGGCCGCCTCCCGGGCAGTCTTGTCCGGGCTGTCCTCCTCCCCGGACTCCGCGTCCAGGAGCAGCAGCTCCGGAGGCGGCACGCTGCCGAAATAGTTGGCCCCGTATCTCAAAGCGGCTGCCTCGTCGTAGTCCATGTCCCCCAGGCGCCGGGACATGCACAGGGAGAAAACGGCGTTGGCCCCCTCCAGTATCTCCCGGCGGGAGCGGAAGTTCTCTCTCAGCAGTATGCGCCGGGGCCGGCCGGGGGTCTCGGTGTCGGAATAGCTGAGGTACTTCTCGGTGAATATCTCCGGGTCCGCCAGACGGAAGCGGTAGATGGACTGCTTCACGTCCCCCACCATGAAGAGGTTTTTCCCGTCCTGAGATATGGCCCGGAAAATGGCGTCCTGGACCCGGCTCACGTCCTGGTATTCGTCCACCATTATCTCCCCGTAGCGCAGCGACAGCTGCCCTGCCAGCTCCGTGGGCTGCCCGTCCTCGTGGGTGAGCAGCCGGGCGGCGTAGTGCTCCAAGTCCGAATAGTCCACCAGGGAACGGCGCTGCTTGTCTTTTTCAAACTCCCTGTCAAAATCCAGGGTCAGCTCCAGCAGGGCCTCCATGGCCGGGGCGGTCTGCTCCATCTCATGAAGCAGCTGCTCTGAGGGAGCATACAGCAGCTCCTCCAGGCCCTTCATGGCCTTTTTGCAGGCCTCACGGCGGCCCTTCAGCAGCTCAGACAATGCCGCATCCGGGGAGTTCCTCAGGCCTTTCAGCCGGTCAAAGCTCACCGGCAGGCAGGCTCTGGCCCTGTCCCAGCCTATCTCCAGGCAGCGGCTCAGCTCCCTTATGTCCTCCGCCGTATGGGAAAAGCTGTCCATATAGGCGGCGCTTATCTTCTCCGCCGTGGCCATCAGGGCCATGAGCCGCTCCAGCTCACCGGCCCAGTAGGCGGCAACGCTGCGGGCCTGGGCCAATATCTCCCGGCCCCAGGGGGTCTGGCCGGCGTCCTCCGCCGGGGCCCTCAGGGCCGACACCTGCAGCCTAGCCCAGGCCTCCGGCCGGGCGTGGCACTGCATACGGCTGTGCAGGCTCAGCACCAGGGCCGCCAGGCGCTCGTCGGAGCGGCCCGCCCCCACGGTGTCCGCCAGGCCGAGAAAGCCCGGGCTGCTCTCCGGATCCTCATAGCGTTTTTCCAGCACCCGCTCCAGGGCCGTCTGCTTCATGGCCTCGGCCCTCTCCTCGTCCACTATCTTGAAATCCGGGCTCAGGCCCAGCAGGTGGCAGTTCTCCCTGAGCAGGGAGGCGCAGAAGCTGTGGATGGTGCCTATCTGGGCCCGGGAGCACAGGGCGTTCTGCCGCCGCAGCCGCCGGTTCCCCGGCTCCCTGGCCAGGCGCTCCGCCAGCTCCTCCATTATCCGGCCCCGCAGTTCCCCGGCGGCGGCCCGGGTGAAGGTGATTATCAGGAAGCGGTCCAGGTCCAGGGGCTGCTCCTCGTCGCAGATACGGCTCATGAGCCGCTCGGTGAGCACCCTGGTCTTGCCGCTGCCCGCCCCGGCGGACACCAGCAGGGCACTGCCCCGGGCCTCTATCGCCGCCTTTTGGGCGGGCGTGGGTCTAAATTCACTCATCTTCTCCACCTCCGTCCAGCATTGCCCAGACCTTCTCTCCGGAGAGCTTCGGCATGTAGCGGCAGCTCTCCCCGTTCTCCCCGTCGGAGAAATGGCAGGCGTCATAATAGTCGCAGTTGAGGCAGGCGTTCTCCTGCTGGCTGCGGTAATAGGGGTCGGCGGCTATGCTGCCCTGGCGCAGCTGCCGGGCCATGCCCCGCAGGCTCCGCTCTATGTGCTGCCTGAGTATGCCCATGCGCTCCAGGGAGGCCAGGGACTCCGCCGTGGGCTTGCCGGAGCGGAACTTCACCGGGATATACTGCTTGTCCTCCCCCTGCTCCCAGGCCTCCAGCAGCTCCATGTCCTCCAGCACCAGGCCGCTGCGGCGCAGCTCCTCCCGGCGCTTTTCCTCCGCCTCCCCCTCCTCAGGGCAGCGGCTCAGGCTCAGCATGGCGTTTCTGGCGGGGACATACATCACCCCGGCGGGGACTATCTCGTGGCCGTAGCGCTTCTCCCCGTCCCGCTCCAGGGCAAAGAGATACAGCAGCATCTGCAGGCCCATGCCGTAGCAGACGTCGGAGAGGCTGAATTTCTTCTTCCCCGTCTTATAGTCCACCACCCGGATATAGAGCTTGCCCTCATGGAGCCAGCCGTCCACCCGGTCGGCTATGCCGCTGAGGCTGAGGCGGTCTTCCCCCTCCCCCAGCTCTATGGGCGGAAAGTTTTGGGCGTCGGAGAAATCCAGCTCGAAGTCCAGAGGCTCAAAGTCGGAGCGGCGCAGTTCCTCCGCCATGTCCTCCACCACCCGGTACACGTCCTTTTTCAGTCTCTTGAACAGATACACAAAGCGGCCGGACTTCTCCCGGAAGTCCTCCAGCTCATCTTTTACAAACTGCTCTATATATTTATCGCAGAGCCGGCGCAGTTCCTCCCGGCTCACGGCCCTGAAGCCCCCCAGGCTCTTCACCTCCCGGGCGCTGTTCTCCAGCACATAGTGCATGAAGCTGCCTATCTCCGGGGGGCTGAAGCCGGCGGGCCTGGCGGGCTTTGCCCTCAGGCCGTACTGGCAGAAGTAGGCGAATTTGCAGGAGGCGAACTTGTCTATCCGGGAGGCGCTCAGGCGCAGGCGCTTGCCGTAGAGCTTTTCCACCATGGCGGGGGACAGGCGGCCCCGGCCCAGCTTTGCCGCCGCCTCCAGCTTTGCCATGCGCTCCGGCTGCCGGAGCCTGAAATACTCCGCCGCCGCCTGCTGGCGGCCTCCGCCGCCCTTTATGGCGGAAGCCGCCAGGCTGAGGGCCGGGCCCTCCGCCGCCATGCGCAGCCGGGAGAGCTCCGCACGTTTCACCTCCAGGCCGAAGACGGCCCCGGCCCGGTTGAAGACGAAGGCGGGGTGCAGCTCGCCCCCCTCGCCGTCCGCCAGGGGACAGCTCAAAAGCAGGCTCTCCGAGGGCAGGCTCAGGCCGTTATATATCAGGGCAAACTCCCGCCACAGCTCTCCCTCTCCGCCGCCGCCCAGGTCCAGCTCCAGCTCCAGCAGCCGCTGCCGCTCCTCCTGGGAGAAAACCCCCGCCAGCTCCGTCACATAGGGCAGGCGCTCATCGGAGGCCCCCAGCACGATGAGGTGCTTCAGGCTCCGGCGGCGGTTGCGGTCAAAGTCTCCGGCGCTGACCCGGTCCAGGGACACGGGGATGGTGCCGATGTCGTATTTGGAGAGCATGAGCAGAAAGAGTCTGCCAAACTCCTCCATGTCCATGGGGCTGTCCCCCAATATGGCGGCAAACTGCTCCAGGGCAGCTACGCTTATATCCCAGAGCTGCCGGTACTCCGCCGCCAGCTCCTCCCGGCCCTCTTCATTGAGCTCTTTGGAGCGCCGCTCCAAGCTCTCCCCCAGCTTCAGCTTTTCCAGCAGGGCGGCAAAGGCCCGGGCCTGGCCCAGGGCCGTCTCCTCCTGGGCGGCGGCTTTGTAGTAGTCCAGCAGGGGCCGGGCTATGAAGCGCCGGGAGGCGTTTATCCGTTCCAGACGCTGCTCCGCCCCTTCGTCGTATTCCAGGCCGTAGCCCTCCGGGTGCTGCCGCCAGCTGCGGCTGCGCTCCCAGGCCGGGGCTCTCAGCTGCCAGGTGAAGATATAGCTCTCCAGCTCGTCGCAGCTGTCCCTGTCCAGGCCGGTGAGGCCGGTGCGCAGATAGCTTGTCACCTCGTCCACGCCCCAGCCGGACTGGTATATCTCAAACACGCCGCTGATGAGGGCCGCCAGGGGCCGCTGCAGCAGGTCGCTCTTCCTGGCGGTATACAGGGGGACGCCGTAGTGGCGGAAGGCGCTCTCCAAAATTCCCCGGTAGTCCTCAAAGCCCCGGACCAGCACGGAGATATCCCGCCAGCGGCAGCCCCGGTCCCGCACCAGCTCCAGGGCCCGGGAGGCCGCCAGCTCGCACTCGGCGGAGGCGCTCTCCGCCCGGTACAGCTCCACCGTGCCCTCCGCCCCGGGGAAGCTCTCCCGGGTGTAGCTGAAAATATTGTCGTTAAAGAAGCTGAGGGCCGGGGCCTTGCCTCCGTCTCCCTGCAGCTGCTCCAGCCTGTTCTCCAGGCCCAGCTCCCGGGCCTGGCTCAGCAGGAAGCGGGCGGAGCGGCGGGACAGCTCAAATATCTCGCTGTCCCCCTCCGGGCTGTCCATGGTCAGGCAGACGGTAAGTTCCACGCCCTTTTTCATCAGGGCCAGGAGCACCGCCAGCTCCTGGCGGGTGAAGTCGGTAAAACCGTCCACATAGACCCAGGTATTTTCGTCCATGTCGCTTATCTCTATCTGCTCCGCCAGCTCCGTGAGCCGGTCCGCCGGGTCCGCATGGCCCCGGCTCACCACCGCATCATAGGCCTCCAGCACCAGGGCCATGTCCCGGAGCTTGTCGGCCAGGCTGCCCTGGCAGTCCTCCGCCGCGGCCAGCAGCTCCTGAGAGCCGATGACGGCGGCCTTAAGCTCGTCCAGTTCCCGCAGCAGCATGTCCTGGAGCTCGGGCCGCCGCCCGGCAGAGGAATAGACCTTCAGCCGGGGGGCTATGTCCCGAAGGGCCAGGGCCATGCACAGCAGCCGCCCGCCCTTGTCCAGGTAGGGCTTGCCGCTGCCCCCCACCCGGCCCGCCATGCGCCGGGCCAGGCCCGTGAAGCTGAACACCTCACCGTAGAGGGACAGCGCGTCCCCGCAGCGGCGGCAGAGCTCCCGCTCCGCCTCATGGCTGTACTGCTCCGGGACTATCAGGAAGCGGGAGCCCTGTTTTTGCTCCACGGCCTGCTTTATCTCCTCCATTATCACGGCGGTCTTGCCGGTGCCCGCCTTGCCGTATATTATTCTCAGCATACGCAAGTCCTCCTCAAAGCCCGGCATGGGCCCGGTCATAGGCCCCCTGTATCTCCTCCGGCAGGGCGTCCGGCAGCAGGGCCTTCAGGCCCTCCTCGCCGCCCTGGGCCAGGGCCTGCTCATAATACCAGCATTTGAAGCGCAGCATGTCCAGGGTCCTCTCCAGCTTTTTCAGCTCCGCCTCCACCGCCGTCTTCTGCCGCCGGAAGAGCTCCAGCCGCTGCCCGTAGGTCTCGCTGCCCAGGGAGCACCAGAGCATGAACTGCTTGATATCCTTTATCTCCATGCCTGAGCGCTTCAGGCACTCTATCACCCGCAGGGCCTCCAGCTCCTGCTCACCGAAGCGGCGTATGCCGGAGCTGCGCTCCAGGCCGGGGAAGAGCCCCTCCTTGTCGTAATAGCGCAGGGTGGATATGGGCACGCCGAAAAGCTCAGACACCTGGCCTATAGTATACATGGCAGCCTCCTGTAAATTCCTATGTAAAACTCAAAAAACATCTTGACCTAAAGTCAGCTTTAGGTGTTACCATGAGGGTAACACAGGGCGGAGGGAAAGTCAAGGCAAGCCCCGGCCCCTGTTCAGAAAGATTATTTCGGAGGATATTCAAATGGAAGATAAGCTGAACATGACTATGGAATGGGACAAGACCTTTCCAAAAAGTGATAAAGTGGAGCACAGCAAGGTCTGTTTTCACAACCGTTACGGGATAAGCCTGGCGGCGGATATGTACAGGCCCAAGGGGGCAGAGGGCAGGCTGCCCGCCCTGGCGGTCTGCGGCCCCTTCGGGGCGGTGAAGGAGCAGTGCTCCGGGCTCTACGCCCAGGCCATGGCTGAGCGGGGCTTTCTCGCTTTGGCCTTTGACCCCTCCTTCACCGGGGAGAGCGGCGGCAGCCCCCGGTATGTAGCCTCCCCGGACATCAACACCGAGGACTTCCAGGCTGCGGTAGATTTTCTGTCCGTCCATGAGGGGGCCGACCCGGAGAGAATAGGCATTATCGGTATCTGCGGCTGGGGCGGTATGGCTCTCAATGCCGCCGCCATAGACACCAGGATAAAGGCCACGGTCGCCTCCACCATGTACGACATGAGCCGGGTCAACGCCAAAGGCTATTTTGATTCGGAGGACAGCCCGGAGCAGCGGCACGCAAAGCGGCTTGCCCTCAATGCCCAGCGCACTGAGGACTATAGAAACGGCTATTATAAGCGGGCCGGCGGAGTGGTCGACCCCCTGCCGGAGGACGCCCCCTTCTTTGTAAAGGACTACTACGACTACTACAAGACCTCCCGGGGCTACCACTGCCGCTCCCTGAACTCCAATGAGGGCTGGAATGTGACCTCCACCCTGGCCTTCCTCAACATGCCTATTCTCCAATACATCGGCGAGATAGAGAGCGCCGTCCTGCTCATCCATGGGGACAAAGCCCACTCCTGCTATTTCAGCCGGGACGCCTTTGAAAAGCTCCAGGGGGACAACAAGGAGCTGCTGCTCATCCCCGAGGCGGTGCACACCGACCTGTACGACAGGAAGGATATTATCCCCTTTGGCAAGATGGAGGCCTTCTTCCGCCGCTATCTCAGTTGAGGGGCGGACTATGGGCCACAGGTATTTCGCGGCGGCAGCCATAGCTGTCTGTATGACCATTACCCTCGCCGCCTGCGGCGGAGCCGGGGCTGAGGTTTCCGAAACGGCTCCGCCGGTCACGGCTGCTCCTGCCCGGCCGGCTGGGGCGGCTCCCGATACTGAAGATATGCAAAAGGAGGATGCCCCCATGATCTACGCCCATGTGGGAGAGGATGTGCTGAGCATAATCCCGGAGGACAATTCCTCTGCGGAGGATTTTATCGCCCTGCTGCAGGAGGGAGACATTACGATAGAGATGGAGGACTACGGCGGCTTTGAAAAGGTGGGCAGCCTGGGCCGGAGCCTCAGCACCAATGACCGGCGCATCACCACTCAGCCGGGGGATGTGATTCTGTATCAGGGTAATTCCGTCACCATCTATTACGACACCAACACCTGGAGCTTCACCCTCCTGGGCCGTATCCGGGGCCTGAGTCAGGAGGAGCTGAAGGACATTCTGGGCAGCGGCAGCGTGAGCGTCACCTTCTCCCTGAAAGAGGATATATGAGCAGGCTGAGCCCGGCGGACAATTTCGACGGGCTGAGACTGTTTTTAGTAAAAAAATATTATTTCCTGCCGGGCTGCAAAACGCCCGGTTCTTTTGCGTCCTTAATAATATACAGTATAAAATACGGAGGTGCGGAAGATGAAGAGAAAGCTCCTGGCGGCGCTGCTGGCCGCCGCCCTGATTATCTCCGGCTGCTCACGGGCAGGGGAGGATGCGGTTCCTGTCCAGGAGCCCGGGGCGGAGAATGTTCAGACTGGGGCCGGGGCAACTGAAGAGGAAGAGCTCTCCATGGCCTATGTGCCCCGGGAGATAGCCTTCCCGGCGGAATTGGATAAGTGCGATTCCTGGGCCACCCTGGGGGACAGCATATGGCTTGCGGGCCGAGACAGTGAAGGCGGCTTCCTCCTGGCGGAGTACGACACTATAGAGGGCAGCTGGCGCAGCTTCCCTCTGGACACCGGGGAGGCCCATCTGCCCAGTATACGCTGCCTGTCTATGGCTGAGGACAGCTTCTGGATACTGCTGATGGAGGGCCGGAGCATGGAAGAGGTCATGAGCGGCGGACCCTTACGGGAGCTGGGCTACTACGTCTTGAGCGGCAGCACCGACGGGAGCCACAGCTGCCTACGGGTGCCTTTTCAGGGCGGAGCCTCCACGGAGACCAGCATGCTCAGCTTCTCCTCCCTCCTGGCTTTGGACTCCAACCGGGCCCTGCTGAGCACCGAGAGCTCCTTCTTTGAGATAGACCGGCAGCTGAACATCCTATCCCAGCCGGAGCCGGATGCGGAGGGCTACGCAGCAAAAGTAAGCATGGACGGCGAGATATGGATGCAGACTCGCTCCGGGGCCTGGGCTCCCCTGGACAGGGCAAGTCTGAGCCTGGACATGGGCCGCAGCATAGAAGGGGAAGCTTTCATCGGCTCCGGCAATGCCGGGCACTTGCTGTGCCGGGGAGACGGAGCTCTTTACGCCTATGATCCGGCTGCCGGGGAAATGGCGGAGATATTCCGGCTTATCGACGTCGCCCTGAATCTGGACAGCCTGAGCAGCTTCAGTTTCTTTGAAAATTCCCGAGGCGTCTTTTTCTACAGGCAGGGCAGCTCTCTGGTGGAGGTCAGCCCCAAGCTGGTGCGGGAGCGGCAGACTCTGCGCCTGCTCTGCTTCGGCAATGCCGGGACTGAATCCTATCAGTATTCCCTCACCAGCTACGACTACAGCAAGGCCATGATGGACGCCGTCATCCGCTTCAACAACACCGACCCGGAGTACAAGGTGGAGATAGTCTCCTGGGTATACCAGGACGAGGCGGAGCGGGACCGGCTGCTGATAGAGCTGAGCCGGGCGGAGGATATCGACCTGGTGGACACCAGCTTTCTGCCGGAGGGGGCGGTGGACGCCGGGCTCTTCACAGACCTGCTGCCCTATCTGGATTCCGACGGGGAGCTGAGCCGGGAGGACTTCATCCAGCCCCTGCTGGAGGGCATGATATACAAGGGTGGGCTCTACCAGTACACCGCCAGGTTCTCCATGATATCCATGGCCGTCAATGAGGAGCTGTTCCCCGGCCGGGAGAACTGGACTTCCCGGGCGGTCATGGAGATGTCGGAGGAGTACGGCGCCATGCCCGGGGCGGACAGGGAAAAGCTCTCCTCCCTGTTTCAGCAGGCCGCCACGGCGGAGTTCATAGACTGGGAGAACATGAGCTGCGATTTTGAAAGCCCGGCCTTTATAAACTGGCTGGAGCTGCTCTCCAAGCTGGCCACAGAGGAGGGCGGAGAGGGGCTGCACCCGCTCACGATGGTGTCCGACATGGCTGGGGATGCCGGGCCCGGGCTTCGGAAGCCTTACGGCCGGGAGCAGGATTTCAGCTTTGTGGTGGCCGGTTTCCCGGATGCCCAAGGCACCGGCAGCTACTTCATCCCCATGAGCCGGGAGACCGGATGGGGCAATGCATCCCACAGCACCATAGGCAAAAATGCCAGCGCCGGCATCCTGGCCTCCAGTCCCAATAAGGAGGCCGCCTGGCGCTTTATCCGCTGCCTTATGCTCAGCGGCGGCACGGACATAGGCGACGGCATACCGCCTCTGAAGGAGAGCTTCGAGGCGGTCCTGGAGTCCTCCATAACTTACCAGGCGGAGGAGTACTATATTTCGGACTTCTTCCGGGCGGAGGATGCGGACACGCTGCGGCAGCAGGTCTACGGCGGCAGCAAGCTGGCCCACCTGGACCCGGCCCTGCTGGATATTCTGGACCGGGAATTCACCGCCTTTCTGGAGGGCGGCTCCACCGCTCAGGACTGCGCCGGTCAGATACAGAGCCGGGTGAGCCTGTACCTGGCGGAGAATGGGGACTGAGGCCCTATAATAAAAAACTGCCCCGCCGGAAATCCGGCGGGGCCGTTGGAGTTTCAATGTTTCCCCTTGTTTTTGCTTCTTATCTGGGTCTGCGCTATATACAGCAGGGACACCAGCACCGCCAGGGCGCAGAGGATATAGATATATATCTTGGACACGTCGCTGGTGAGAAAGCCCATCATGGGGTTATAGCCGTCCAGCACCGTTATCAGCGCCAGGCCCAAGGCCATGCACAAGAGCAGGTGGGGCAGTATATACTTTATAAAAGCAAGTATCTTTCTCACGGCTGCACCTCCGGCTCCCTTATCAGCAGGATATCCCCCAGCTCCCGCTGGCCGCTGCGTATATTGCACACTTCACCCTGGAACACCATGCAGGCCGAATCTCCCCCGTCCAGGTTATAGGCGCTCTTGCAGCCCAGGTCGGAGAAAATTTGGGCCAGCTCCGCCATGGTGAGGCCATAGCCCCCGTCGCTCAGCCGGCCCTCGGACACCAGGAAGCAATAGTGCCCCGGCTCGTAATAGCCCAGGGCGGAGCGGGGATTTGCCGCCTCTATGGCGCTGCTGGTATTGAAGCTCTCCAGAGGCTGCCCCTCCCCGTCCAGCAGCTCCGGGCCGAACTTCCACAGCTGCCAGGGCTGCCGCTCCAATATCTCCTCCGCCGTATATTCCCCGGGGGCGTAAGTCTCCAGGCTGCCGTCCATATACAGCACGCAGATATCGCAGCGGGGCAGCTGCTCCTGCTGGTAGACTGCGCCGTTTCGCACGAAGAGGCCCTCCTCGTTCTGGGCGTTGCAGTAGTCCCCGTTGATGCTCACAATGGCCCCCGCCAGTTCCGCCAGCTCCAGGGCCGGGGTGGTGACATAGCTCTCATAGCTGTCGTTCTCCACATAGGTGGAAAAGCAGCTAATGTCCTTGACATATATATCCGCCACATACCAGCGCTGGAAATGGCCCTCCAGCTCCCGCTCCACCGTCTCCACGGTGACGGAGACATTGGGGCTTTTATAGGAGTTTTCCGTCGTCTCTATCTCCTCGCTGAAGTATTGGGCAAATTTCTCCCCCCAGGCCTCGGCCGTGGGGGCGGGGCTATACAGGCTCTGGCTCTGGGCGGAGCCGGCGCTCCCGCTGCCGCCTGCGGACTCCAGCCGGGGCAGCACGTGGTGGAAAAAGGCGAACACGCAGAGGATGAGCCCGGTGAGGAGCACATCCTGGATTATCATAAAGGGTACGGGTCTTCTCATTGTCTATGCCTTTCAGGGTATTTCATGGTCCTACCCGGAAAATATAACATTCCCCGCAGGGGATTTCAAGCCCCCATATGCTCCGCCGCCCGCCGGGCGCAAAAGCTTGTTATTCTTTTGTCTTAGTATTGATTGGTTCGGGCCGTCGTAGTATAATTATTTAGCTAAAATTAATTAAGAAAAGAGGCCTTGCTATGAAGCTGTCGTCCAAAATGGAGCGCTGCGGACTTTCCCCCATGCGCAAGTTCAACCCCTATGCCGCAGCTGCCGAAGAACGCGGAATAAAAATCTACCATCTGAATATCGGCCAGCCCGATATCAAAACCCCGGATATATTCTATAAGGCCATCAGCGAGTTCCACGACCCCGTGCTGTCCTACGCCCCCTCCGGCGGCGTGCCCATGCTGCTGGATGCCGTAAGAGGCTACTACAAGCGCATAGGCGTTGAGCTGAGCCGGGTCCAGATACTGCCCACCTCCGGCGGCAGCGAGGCTTTGCAGATGATAATGGCCACCATTCTGGACGACGGCGACGAGATAGTTATCCCCGAGCCCTTCTACCCCAACTATCACACCTCCGTCACCCTGGCCGGGGCCAGCATCCACCCGGTGCCCGCCGACCCCAAGCGGGGCTACGCCTACGCCGACAGGGCCGCCGTGGAAGCCGCCATCAACGAGCGCACCAGGGCCATAATGATAACCAACCCCGGCAATCCCACCGGCGCAGTGCTCAGCCGGGAGGAACTGAAGCTGATGCTGGACATCGCCAAGGAGCATGAGCTCTTCATCATCTGCGACGAGGTGTACCGGGAGTTCACCTACGGCGGCGAGCCCCTCATGTCCGCTTTGCAGTTTGAGGGCTACGAGGACAACGTCATAGTCATCGACTCCGTGTCCAAGCGCTTCTCCGCCTGCGGCGCCCGGGTGGGTATGCTCATATCCAAGAACAAGGAGCTGATGGCCCAGGCCATGAAGTGGTGCCAGTGCCGTCTCTGCTCCGCCACCGTGGACCAGGTGGGCGCCGCCGCCCTCTACACTCTGGATCCCGGCTACTTCGACGAGGCCAGAGAGGAATACCGCCTGCGCCGGGACACCATGGTCTCCAAGCTCAAGGCCGTGCCCGGCGTGGAGTGCGAGCTGCCCAAGGGCGCCTTCTATGTGATGGCCTCCCTGCCGGTGGACGACGCCGACAAGTTCCAGATGTGGCTGCTCAACGAGTTTAACGACAATGGGGACACCGTGCTCTTCGCCTGCGGCGAGCCCTTCTACGCCACCCCCGGCAAGGGCAAAAACGAGGTGCGCCTGGCCTACACCATCAACGCCCAGGACATCTCCCGGGCCATCGACATCCTGGCCAAGGGCCTGGAGGAGTACAACAAGCTCCGCTGATGTCCCCTGTAAAACCAATGTTCCCCATACCGGCAAAACCGGTATGGGGAATTTTTTCAGGCTGTTTTATTGCAGTATCCGCCGGGCTTCAAAGCCGCCGGTCCTCTCGCTGAGAGGGGAGACGACCACGCCGGTGGCGGAGTCCTGGGAATGGACATAGTCGCCGTTTCCTATATATATGCCGGAATGGCCGATGTAGCTGCCCTTGTAGAAGCAGAGCACGTCCCCCGGCTCCAGCTCGTCCGGCTCCACGTGGCTGCCGTCGGTGGCCTGGTCGGCGGCGGTGCGGCTGAGCTCATAGCCGAACTGCTGGTACACATAGTACACGAAGCCGGAACAGTCAAAGCCCGTCTCCGGGGATTTGCCGCCCCACTTGTAGCTGTAGCCCACATACTGCTGGGCAAAGTCCGCCACCTCCTGGCCCGTGGCATAGGTGGCGCTGGGATTGGAGCTGTCCCCCGCCTCGCTTATCTGGGAGGGGGGAGCCTGGGTGGGCTCCGGCGTGGGCACGGGGGTGGGGCTGGGGGTCATATAGGGGATGGACACGGGTATGGGGGCCATCATCCAGTCCGGGTAGGGAGTGGGGGTGGGCTCCGGTGTTGCCGTGGGCTTTGGCGTGGGAGTGGGGGTCGGCGTCGGTTTAGGCGTCGGTGTTGGTGTGGGCGTAGGCGTCGGGCTGGGGCTGGGCGTGGGGCTCGCCTCGGGGCCAGATGTGGGCGATGGGGTAGGCGAAGCCGTGGGCTTTGGTGTGGCGGTGGGCTTGGGCGTTGCGGTGGGTTTTGGCGTTGCCGTGGGCGTGGGGGTCACCGTGGGCAGGGGGCCCGCCTCCTCCATAAGCTGGGACAGGCTGTCCAGCTGCCGGGCCAGGGCCGCCGACTGGCAGCCGGTGAGCAGCAGGGTCAACAGGCATATGGCTGTCACAAAAGTTTTTTTCATTTCTCTCGCTCCGTGGGTGCTTGCTTCAATATGTATAGGCGGCCCTGTCGGTCTTGCCGTAATGCTCCTGCACGAAGGCCCGGTTGGCCTCCGTCTCCTCCAGGACTATGTAATACTCATAGGATACGTCCAGCTCCCCGCCGCTTTGAAGCATCTCATCGGTGACCACATAGGTGCCGGCAGAGTTCAGCAGATAGTTGGTGAGGACCCGCACCTCTATGC
Source organism: Candidatus Limivicinus sp. (assembly GCA_048417135.1). GTDB lineage: Bacteria > Bacillota > Clostridia > Oscillospirales > Oscillospiraceae > Limivicinus. The sequence continues at coordinate 34,195 of DBFSDV010000062.1, forward strand.
CGTAATCCTCCCCGATGAACACGGTGTAGGTCAGGCCCTCAGGTATTTTGCACTGGGCTATGACCCGGTCGTATTCGCTGCGGAGGCTGGCCCAGAACTCCGTCTTGCCCGTCTGACGGGCCCAGTCCAGGTCCAGCAGCTCATCCGTCTCCGCCAAAAAGCAGGGCACCCGCTTCTCGGTGCGGACAAAATAATTTATGTTGGGGGAAAGCACAAGCAGGCTCATGAGGGCGCAGAGCAGGGCCAGGCTGCCCCGGTATGCCAGTGGCCGGGGACTCTCCCCCAGGGCCTTCAGCGCCAGGGCCAGGAGATAGCCGCAGAGGAAGATAAGTATGCTGGCGTAATATCTGTCAAAGGCAGCCAGGCGCACAGCCTCGCCCCGGGGCATGAAGAGGATATACATGGCCCCCTGGCCCAGGCAGTACACCACATAGGCGGCAAGGCCCAGCAGGCAGAGCTTCACATGGCGCTTTCTGTGCTCCCCGCTCCATCCAAGAAGCAGAGTGAGGGCCAGAAGGGCCAGCACCGGCAGCAGGCTCATGGGCCGGCAGACGGTCTGCAGCATGCCCGTCACGATGGTCTGCACATCCCCGGGCAGCTTGTCGGCATAGCCGGGGAAGAGCCCGGTCAGGGACAGCTGAAAACCGCCGCTGCCCTCTCCGCCGAAAGTCAGCCTGTAGTGCAGCGACCACAGGAGCTTGAAGGCGGCAGTCCCGGCGGCCAGCAGCAGCGCCCGCTTCAGTCCGGTCTTTTTGTCCCCGCTGTCCACAAGCGTCAGCAGTATGAGCGCCGCCGCAAAGAAGATGCCGCTCTCCTTCACCGTCACGGGATAGCAGCAGAGGATGAGCTCCGGCAGAAGGAAGCTCTCCTCCCGCTCCCGGCCGTACAGGTGCAGCCAGACCCCTGCCAGGCCCGCCAGGGGCAGCAGAGTGTCCACATACAAACTGGTGAGCTCTATATTTGCCCCCAGTATACCGAAGGCTGCGGCGGCCCAGAGCAGCAATCCCAGGGCCCCGGTCTTCTTATCCTTGGGCAGGAAGGCGGCGGGCAGGGCGAGACAGGCGGAGATATACACCGCCTGCACCAGCATCTGGAACCACTCGCTGCTTATGCCGGACATCCTTGCAAACCAATAGATGAGCACGGAGCTGCCCAGAGGATAATCGGGGAAGTAGATGAGCTTATCCGCCGGCGTGGGGAAGGCGTCGTTTCTCAGCAGGGTCTTCACCGCGGTGGCCCAGTGGCTGAAGTCGTCCACATAGTAGAACTTCTCACCGAAGACCAGGTACAAAGAAAGGCCGCAGAGCAGCAGCCACAGCAGCATTGCCGGGCTGAGTAGTGGCCTCAGGCTCTCCCGGCGCAGCAGGGAAAAGAGGCCAAGGGCCGCGCCCAGAGCCAGCAGCAGATAGGCGGCGGGGAGCAGCAGGCCCAGGCAGCCCCCGGTGAACAAGGCCAGGGCCAGAGCCGACAGAAAGCCCACCAGGGCAAACTCCGGCGGCAGGCGGAAGGCCCTCATAAAAAAGCGCAGATAGCCGTAGCAGGCCAGGGCCAGGCACAGCAGCATCAGGCATTGCAGCAGCTTTCCCGCCATGCTTCAGTCCTCCTGCTCCGGCATGTAAAAGTCCCAGCCGTGGTCTATGAGCCAGTAGCTGTAGTCTTCGTCGGGGGCGGCCAGCTCCTCCTCCGTCAGCTCCACGTCCTGCTGGCGCCGGGCCTTCAGCCGGGTCTCGTACACCAGCAGGTCCATGAGGCTGAAGGGCAGGCCCATCTCCTCCGCCACCGGCAGCAGCACATGCTGCACCACCCCGGCCCGGAGCTCCAGAGAGCCCGGAAACTCCAGCTCCGCCCTGCGCAGCCGCTCCCGCAGCTCAGGGTCCGAATCGTATATCTCAAAGAACTTTTTCACATTTTCGTTCATGGGCTTCAGCTCCATATCATTGAAATCCCGTACTTTTTGATTATACTACAGCTGTTTCTCCCGGTCAAGCTCGGCGGGGGAACTGTTTGTAATATGAGCGAAAAACGCCTTGTAAAAACCTTTTTTATGTGGTATGTTATGTTTAAACAATTAAATGCTTCGGGAGGCATATAATGGATAGGCTTAAAGGCAAAGTGGCTATTGTGACCGGAGCCGCCGGCGGCTCCTGCTATAAAACCTGCGAGCTCTTCTGCCAGGAGGGCGCCAAGGTCATTATGACTGACTTGGACCCGGCAGTGGAAGAACTGAGCCGGGGGCTCAATGAAAACGGCGGGGACACCGTGGCTCTGGTGGGGGATATCGCCCAGAAAGACACTTGGGTAGCCCTGAAAAAGCTGGGTCTGGAAAAGTTCGGACACATCGACACTGTAGTCAACGGCGCCGCCATGTTCTCTCCCCCTACCCATGACTGGCCCACCATCACCTCGGAGATGATCGAAAAGGTCATGAGGGTGAATATCGACTCCATGCTCTATTCCTATCAGGTCATCCTGCGCTACATGATGAGGCACCATATCAGAGGCAGTTTCCTCAACTTCTCCTCCGCCTCCGGCGTGGGTTACAACGGCTCGGCTGTGCAGGGCTATCCCCTGTCCAAAGCCTGCATCAAGCTGGCTACCGAGAACATGGTAAACCAGGTGAGCAAGAAATACGGCATCCGCTTCAACTGCCTGGCCCCCAACAATGTATGGGTGCCCAAGCAGGAGGAGGTCTGGAAGCAGTTCGGCGAGCACTTCGCCGAAGTCACCCCCCTGCCCTACACCGGTATGCCCGAGGATATCGCCTGGGCTGTCGTCTACCTCTGCTCCGATGAGGCCAAATATATAAACGGCGTCTGTCTGGCCGTGGACGGAGGCTGGGCCGTCAGGCACTGAGCATAAAACTGCAATTGTTTATCCCCGGCGGGGCATTCCCGCCGGGGATGCTTTTTTTGGGGAGCCTTCCGCTTCTCTGCAAAGCCTGTTCTTCAGCTCTGCTCCGCCAGGTACAGGGCCACCCGGCTCTGTATCTGCTCGGCGCAGTCCTGGGCGCCGTACTTCCCGCCCATGAAGGCGTTTATCTCCCGGCGCATAAGTTCCAGCAGCGAGGGGTCGTTTATCACCATCTTGTCCGTGGAGTACACCAACTGCCGCAGGTACTCGGCGTCCCGCTCGCCGAAGAGGTCATAAGGCAGCTTCAGCTCCTGCTCATTTTCCAGCGACCGCTCCAGCTGGTTCTCCAGGGCTTTTTCAAAGCTGTCCTTCCTCACCGGGATGCCGTCGTATATATACGGCTGGCTCTCCCCGGCCATGAAGCTGCGCATGAAGCGCCAGGCCCCGTCCCGCTTTTCGCCGGAAGCCATGATGCCCAGGCTGGTGTTCGTTCCGGAGCTCCTCAGCTCCAGCTCCGGTTCATAATAGCCCAGGCCCCCGTTGAGGCCGGGCCGGGCCAGCTCTATAAAATAGCTGCCGCTGCCCCCGGCCTCAGGGAAGCCCAGGGGCGCATAAGCTCCCCCATGGCTGCTTTGGACACTGTGGCCCGCAGCGGAGGCAAAGTCATTCCACACTGAAAAGAGCCGTTCTCCCCGGTATTGCCCGGTGTCCCTCTCATATGTGGTCTTCAGCAGCTCCAGCCAGGAGGCGAAGGCCCCGGTGTCAAAGCTGCAAGTCCCGGAGTCCCGGTCTATAAACTCGGCGGTGGCGGCCCACAGGAAGCATTGCAGCAGCTCATCCCCGGACATGGGCAGCAGCAGCTCCGGATTTTCATTGCTCAATTCCAGTATCTTCTCAGCCGTCCAGACCTCCCCCTCCGGCAGCAGGCCCGCCGGGGCTGTCATGGTAAGCAGGGTGAACCTGTCCGTATACTCATAGAGGCCGCCCTTTACGGTCATAGCCTCCAGGAGACTGGGGATAAAGTCCTCCCGACTAAGATCGGGGTCTGCGTCTATATAGGGCAGCAGGTCCACCAGCAGCCCGGCATCCAGCGCCCCCTCCGGCAGGAGGCTGGTGTCTATCAGGTCCACATCCCCGGAGTTAATAAGCTCTATGAGCATGAGCTCCCGCTCTTCCTCACTGCCGTACACCACCGGCCTTATCTCTATCTTATACTCCGGGTCGCTGTTATTGAAGCGGATGACGGCATCCTTCAGGGCGTCGGTGCACACATAGCTTGTAAAGGGATTGACGGCACTGTCATCGCTGCTGTCACCGAAGCAGGCCAGCACCAGGCTGTCCTTCTTTGGTATCTGCTCCAGGCTGACTTTTATCAGGCTGTGGGTCAGGTGGTAGATATCCCCCTGGGAGTTTTCCATGCCCGTCCAGCCGTACATATAGCTGTAGCTCAGCGCTACGTCGGTCCAGGCAAAGAGGGGCTCCATACTTCCGGATGCCGGGTCATAGCGGCAGAGCTTCTCCTCTTGGACGGTGAGAATGTTCCCCAGGCTGCTGCTGTACACCGCCCGGTCCCGGATATCTCCCAGAGCCGGGCCATATTCCAGGCTCTGGGTATCCAGGGGCGCCAGGCCCTCAGAGGTGTTCACATAGATGGTGTCCCCTATGCGGGCGTTATAGCCTTCGCCCATAGTTAAGGGTTCCATCTCCTCCAGCAGCTGCCCCCCGCTGTCTATAAGGAAGCTGCTCTCACCGTCCCCCAGCAGGGCCCGCTCTCCGTCCAGGGCTATGAGGGCAAAGAAATAGGGCTCCCCCTCCTGCCAGAACTCCAGCTTATTGCAGCTCTGCTCCCCGGTCTCCAGGTCGCAGTGCAGCAGCCAGTAATATTTATCCTGGTAATGATCCGTGTCCTCCGGGGCGAAGCCCTCCCGGAGCAGGACCCACAGTGCTCCGCCGGCGGCGGAGAATTTCTGCACCCGGGGGCAATATACCCGGCTCATATCCAGGTCGTATCTCTGCCACTGCTCCCCCAGGGTGTCATAGGCCGCCACGGCCTGGGTGTCCTCGGTTGTCTCCGTCAGGATATAAAAGACGTCCCCCATGACCGCACCGGAGCCAAATTCTCCCGCCCAGTCCGGCGGCTCTATCACCGTGCTTTTATAGCCCGGCACCGTCTCCGAGGGTATGCGGGCCTCGCCTATGGTCACGGTGGGGGCGGTCTCCCCGGCGTCCCCGGGCGTCTGCGATTCGGGCTCCGCCGCCGTATCTACGCCGCTTTTGCCGCAGGCCGTGAGGAGCAGCGCCGAAGCCAGCAGCAGCGCAGTGAGTTTACTTTTCACTTTTTCCCCGCCTTTCTTTCCGATTTTCCGTTCAGGTATATATTTAGGACGCATAAGGCAGGAGCTTTGTTTCTTTTTTTCAGCGCGGTTTTATATAAAGCAAAAACACAGCGGCCGGAGGGTCGCTGTGTTTTGTGGTCTTATATGGGCTTTTTCGCCTCTTACTCCAGCTCGAAGGCTCCAGTGTACAGGCGGTAGTAGGTGCCCTTTTCCTCGATGAGCTTCTCGTGGCTGCCCCGCTCGATTATCCGACCGTGGTCCAGCACCATGATGACGTCGCTGTTCATGACGGTGGACAGGCGGTGGGCGATGACGAAGACGGTCCTGCCCTCCATCAGCTTATCCATGCCTCGCTGCACTATGGCCTCGGTGCGGGTATCTATGGAGGAGGTGGCCTCGTCCAGTATCATGACCGGGGGATCCGCCACGGCGGCCCGGGCTATGGCCAGCAGCTGTCTCTGGCCCTGGCTCAGGTTTGCGCCGTTATTGGAGAGCATGGTCTCATAGCCCTCGGGCAGGCGGCAGATAAAGTCGTCGGCTCCCGCCAGCTTTGCGGCGGCTATGCACTCTTCATCCGTGGCGTCCAGGCGGCCGTAACGGATATTGTCCATGACGGTGCCGGTGAAGAGGAAGGTGTCCTGGAGCACCAGGCCCAGAGAGCGGCGCAGGTCCTTCTTCTTTATCTTGTTGATATTGATGCCGTCATAGCGTATCTTGCCGTCGGCTATATCATAGAAGCGGTTTATCAGGTTGGTGATGGTGGTCTTGCCGGCGCCGGTGGCGCCCACGAAGGCCACCTTCTGGCCCGGCTCGGCATATACGCTCACGTCGTGGAGCACCGGCTTGCCCTCTTCATACTCGAAGTCCACATTCACCATGCGCACGTCGCCCTGAAGAGGGGTGTAGGTGACTGTGCCGTCGGCCTTGTGGGGATGGCGCCAGGCCCAGCGGCCGGTGCGCTTGTCGGTCTCGGTCATGCTGCCGTCCTCGGCCACTTCCACATTCACAAGCGTGACATAGCCCTCGTCTGCCTCAGGCTCCTCGGCCATAAGCCCCAGAAGCCTGGTGGCGCCGGCTCCGGCCATGACCACGGAGTTTATCTGCTGGCTCAGGGTGTTCACGTTGCCGGTGAACTGTTTGGCCATGTTCAGGAAGGGCACCAGGATGCTGATGGAAAAGGCCTTGCCGGAGATGCTCACATTGGGTATGCCCGCCAGAATGAACACACCTCCCACCAGAGCCAGGGCCACATACAGGATGTTGCCGATGTTGGCGATGATGGGGCCCAGGGTGTTGGCGTAGGCATGGGCCCGCATGCTGTCCTGGAACAGAGAATCGTTTATTTTGTCAAAATCTTCAATGCTCTCGTTCTCGTGGCAGAACACCTTGATGACCTTCTGGCCGTTCATCATCTCCTGGATGAAGCCCTCGGTCCGGGCCACGGACTGCTGCTGGCGCATGAAGTATTTGGCGCTGCCGCCGCCCACTTTCTTTGCAACCATAAACATGGCAAACACGCCCAGCAAAAGCACCATTGTCATCCAGAGGCTGAAATACAGCATGATGGCCAGAACTACCAAAACTATGGCCCCGGACTGGATGAGGGTGGGTATGCTCTGGCTCACCAGCATACGCAGGGTATCTATGTCATTGGTATAGTGGCTCATGATATCGCCGTGCTGGTGGGTATCAAAATACTTGATGGGCAGGTCCTGCATGCCGTTGAATATCTCTTCCCTCAGCTTGTTCAGAAAGCCCTGGGTCATGTAGGCCATGAGCTGGGTATAGGTGAACATGGAGATGAGGGAGAGTATATAGAGAGTGGCCAGCAAGGTGAGGTAGGGTACAATTTCTGCGCTGGCTGCCGCCCAGTCCCGGCTCACATACCATTTTTCCACAACGGACAGGATGTTCTGGATGAACAGGGAGGGGATGGAGGAGACTACGGATGAAAAGAGTATGCACAGCATGGTCACCGGGGCCAGCACCGGGTAGTAGCCGAAGAACTTTTTTATCACTGCCTTCAGGGCAGAGATGTTTACCTGGGCAAACTTCTTATTCATTCTCCTCACCTCCCTTGTTCTGCTGGTGGTAGATCTCACGGTAGATCTCGCTGCTCTTCATGAGGGATTCGTGGTCGCCCATGTCGGCTATGCGGCCGTTCTCCATGACGATGATAAGGTCCGCATCCTGCACGGAGGCTATGCGCTGGGCTATGATTATCTTTGTGGTCTCGGGGATGTAGGCCCTGAAGCCCGCCCTTATCAGGGCGTCAGTGTGGGTGTCCACGGCGCTGGTGGAGTCGTCCAGGATGAGTATCTTGGGATTTTTCAGCAGGGCCCGGGCTATGCACAGGCGCTGCTTCTGGCCGCCGGAGACGTTGGTGCCCCCCTGCTCTATCCAGGTGTCATAGCCCTCGGGGAAGCTGCTGACAAATTCGTCCGCCTGGGCCAGGCGGCAGGCCTCCTTTATCTCCTCGTCGGTGGCCTCCTCGTTGCCCCAGCGCAGATTGTCCTTGATGGTGCCGGAGAACAGCAGGTTCTTCTGCAGCACCACGGCCACGGCGTTGCGCAGGGTGTCCAGGTCGTAGTCCCGCACGTCCCGGCCGCCCACCTTCACCACGCCTTCGGTGGCGTCATACAGGCGGGGGATGAGCTGCACCAGGGTGGATTTGCTGGAACCGGTGCCGCCCAGGATACCCACGGTCATGCCGGACTTTATGTGCAGGTCGATGTCCTCCAGGGCGCTGCGCTTTGCCTTCTTGGAGTATTTGAAGCTGACATTTTCAAAGTCTATGGAGCCGTCGGGCACTTCCATAACCGGAGCCTCCGGATTGCTCAGGCTGCTCTCCTCCGTCAGCACCTGGTATATACGCTTTGCCGACTCGGCGGACATGGTGACCATGACGTATATCATGGAGATCATCATCAGGCTCATAAGTATCTGCATGCCGTAGGTGAGCATGGCGGATATCTGGCCCACGTCGATGGTGGTGCCGCCGGAGCTGATTATCAGCTTGGAGCCCAGGGCCAGGATGAAGACCATGTTGAAATACACGCACATCTGCATCAGAGGGCCGTTGAGGGCCACTATGCGCTCAGCCTTGGTGAAGTCCTTGCAGATGTCCTGGGAGGCGGCGGCAAACTTCTGCTTCTCGTACTCCTCACGGGTGAAGCCCTTTACCACGCGCATGGCCCGGACGTTTTCCTCTATGGACTCGTTTAGCTTATCGTACTTGTTGAACACGGCCCTGAAGGCGGGCATGGCCTTGCGGGCTATCATCAGCAGGCCGAAGATCAGCACCGGCACCACAATGACAAAGGTGGTGGCCAGGCTGCCCCCCATGATGTAGGCCATGGTTATGGCAAAGACGAACATCAGCGGCGCCCGGATGGCGATGCGGATTATCATCATAAAGGCCATCTGCACGTTGGTCACGTCGGTGGTCATCCTGGTGACCAGGGACGCGGTGGAGAATTTGTCGCTATTCTCAAAGGAGAAGCCCTGCACCCGGGTGAATATGTCCCGGCGCAGATTCCTGGCAAAGCCCGCCGAGGCCTTGGCGCTGGCAAAGGCCGCCAGACCGCCGCAGATGAGGGAGGCCAGAGCCATGAACAGCAGGGCTACGCCGGTCTTCACCACGTCCCCCATGGGCTCCCCCGCCTTGATGCCGTTCACCAGGTCGGCGGTATTGAAGGGTATGAGCACTTCAAAAAATACCTCGCCCACTATCAACAGCAGAGACGCAAGGCTTGCGGACTTAAATTCCCGCAGGCTCTTTACAAGCGTTTTTATCACTGTCTTCCTCGCTTCCTTTCCCATAAACTTTGAATGCGTTGTCAAGCATCACATCGGTGATCTGTTCCAGCTGCTCCAGCTGCTCCCGGCTCAGGCCCCGGCTCAGCTCCCGGAGCACCGCCCTGTCCATCTCGTCCAGCTGCTGCTGCAGCTCCCTGGCTTTGCCGGAGGTGCTGATGCACTTGTGCCGCCGGTCCACGCTGCTTTGCCGGCAGCTGATGAAGCCCTTGCGCTCCAGACGCCGGAGTATGTCCGTCATGGTGGGGTGGGTCACATGGCTGATGTTCTCCAGATCCCGCTGATAGACCTCCGCCGCGCCGGAATTTTCCAGCTTTTCCAGCTCCTTGAGCACGCTCAGCTGTACCCCGGTCAGGTCCTTTTCCAGCAGCTGCTCATTGAGCTGCCGCTTAAAAAAGCGCCCCAGCAGAGAAAATCTCAGTCCGTAGGGCAGTTCGTGTTCCACTTTATATCACCTCTTTGCGCACCCGTATAAATTAGGTAGCGTGCTACTTATTTTAGCAGTTTATTCCACAAAGTCAATGGCAAATTGACACAAAAGCCGCAGCAATTTTTTGGGACAATTCATGCAGATTTCTGGGGGGATATTGACAAAAAGCGGAGAACTTGATACAACACTGTAAGTAAAGCCCCTCTGCCGCCGGGGAGGACGCCCTCTGCGGGGCCGGTCCCGGCGGCGAGCCCTGAATTTGGAGAGGAGGGCCTGATATGCCCGTTTTCGGAATAAGGATGCCCCAGGGTCCGGAGTCGCTCTCCCTGGCGGTGGAATTCTGCCGCAGCCAGGGGCTCAGGTTCATGGAAGTTTCCGCCGCCTCCCCCCTGCCCGGGGACGTGCAGGGCCTGGAATTTCTGCCCGCCGGCAGCGGCCTCCCCCTGCGCCCGGGCCCGCGGGAGGAGATGGACGCCTTCCTCGCCGCCCTGCCCGCCGGGCAGCCGGTGCTGCTGGAGGCGGAGAGCCGGGAGGAGCTGGAGGAGCTGGCCCTGTACGTCAACTTTTGGCTGAACCGGCAGAGCTCCGCCGGGGAGCTCTGGGATATCTACGACGGGGAGCGGCGGCTCACCGGCCGCACCCAGCCCCGGGGCAAGGTGCTGGCTCCGGGGGACTACCACCTGGTGGTCCACGTGTGGATAAAGGACGGCCTGGGCCGTTACCTGCTCACCAAGCGCAGCCCCAACAAGGGCTACGGCGGGCTGTGGGAGAGCCCCGGCGGCGCCGCCCGGGCGGGGGACAACAGTCTCTCCGCCTGCCTGCGGGAGATTAAGGAGGAGACGGGGCTGAGCCTCGACCCGGAAAAGGGCAAAATCATCAAGAGCTACCGGGGGGAGGGCTACTTCTGCGACGTGTGGCTCTTCCGCCAGGATTTCTCCCTGGAGGAGATAGTGCTCCAGGAAGGGGAGACCTGCGACTGCAGGCGGGCCACCGCCCGGGAGATACTGGAAATGCACCGGCAGGGCCTTTTCGTGCCCTTCCTGGACATGAGCCATCTGGAGGAAGAGATATAGATATGGAATGGGCGGAGCCTTTCGGCGCCGCCCTTAATATTTCAACTCATATGAGCTGCTGCTCATTTATCATCAGCTTGAACTGCAGGCCCAGCTTCTCCGCCGCCTTGCGGCACAGGAGCATGCGCTGCATGAATATCTCGAAATAGTCCATCACCGAGCCGTAGCGGGTGTCCACGGAGAGCTTCAGCTTTATAAGGCTGTGGGCCTCGTTTATCTTCAGCTCAGACTTGGTCACCGAGTAGTTCACCCGGTCGTGGATATCGAAGCCGGACTCGTCCTGATTGCGCACCCGGTTCCGCCGCACGTCGCTCTTGTCCGCCAGGATGAGGGCGGCGGCCACAGGGCTCACCGGCACGCCGGTGCCCTCGTCGTGGTTGCCGATGGCGGAGACTATGACGGATATCTCCTCCGGGTCAAAGCCCAGATTGTCCAGCAGGCGGAAGGCCATCACCGCCCCGCTCTGGCTGTGGTCCACCCGGTTGACCAGGTTGCCGATATCGTGCATGTATCCGGCTATCTTCGCCAGCTCCACGGTGCGCTCCGGGTAGCCCAGAGTCTCCAGGATGTAGCCGGCCTTTTCCGCCACCAGGCCCACGTGGGCAAAGCTGTGTTCCGTGTAGCCCAGGGCGGAGAGGCTCTGGTCCGCCTGCTTTATATAGGTATTTATCGCTTTATTGTTCTTTATCTCCTGATATGTCATTTATATTCCTTTCTTGGGTATCCTTGGGAAAATGCAGGGTGAAGGTGGTGCCGCTGCCGGGGGCGCTGTCCAGCTCTATGGAGGCGTGGTGTATATATGCGGCGTGCTTCACTATGGAAAGGCCCAGGCCCGTGCCGCCCACCGCCTTGGAGCGGCTCTTGTCCACCCGGTAGAAGCGCTCGAAGATGCGCTCCCGGCTCTCCTCCGGGATGCCGATGCCGCTGTCCTTCACGGTGAGGGTGACTTCCGTCTCCCGGTTTTCCACCTTCAGCTCCACGCTGCCGTTTTTCCTGTTGTATTTTATGGCATTGTCGCAGAGGTTGTAGCATATGCCGTAGAGCAGCCGGGGCACGCCGTAAATTTTTGCGCTCTCCCCGCTGACCTTCAGCTCCACCTCCGCCTCCTTTGCCGCCATGCTCAGACTGTCGGCGGCGCTGCGGGCGACGAGGTACAAGTCCGTGTCCTCCCGGACCAGGTCCCGGGCCCCGGTGTCCAGGTGGCTCAGCTCTATGATGTCCTCCACCAGGCTGGTCATCCTCTGGCTCTCGTCATATATCTTGCCGCTGAACTTCTGCACGTCCTCCGGCCGGGCTATGCCCTTGGCCAGCAGCTCCGCATAGCCGGAGATGGAGTGGAGAGGGGTCTTCAGCTCGTGGGAGACGTTGGCGGTGAATTCCCGGCGTATCTCCTCGTTCTTCTCCAGCTCCTCCCGGTCCCGCTTCAGCTGCCGGTGCTGGCTGTCTATGCGGCTGAGCAGGGGCCGCAGCTCCTCATACTCCACATGCTTCAGCGGGTCGCTCAGGTCCACCTCGTTGAGAGGCTTCATCAGCCTTGCCGACAGCCGGTAGGCCAGGACCAGGCTCAGCAGCACCGCCAGCAGCGCCACCAGCAGCAGCGGCTGGAGCACCCCCATCAGCAGCACCCAGCCCGTATACTGGGAGGCGGCCAGGCGTATCACCGTGCCGTCGGGAAGGAGGCGGGCCTGATAGCTCAGCTTCTCCGTGAGGGTGCTGGAATAGCGGGAGCTCTCCCCCCGGCCCGTCTCCAGGGCCTCCTGCACCTCTTCCCGGTCCAGGTGGTTCTCCATGCTCCCGGCATCCCCCATATTGTCATACAGCACGCTGCCGTCGGCGGCTATCCAGCTTATGCGGCAGCCGTCCAGGTCCAGGTCCCGGAAGTAGTCCAGGCCCAGGGCAGCCACCCCCCGGGCGGCCAGGTCCGCCTGGGCGGAGAGCTGCTCCTTCTGCAGCCGGGAGAAATAGTCGTACAGCACCCCCATCACCAGCACCAGGGAGGCCAGCAGCACCGTCACCGCCACCAGGCATATGGAGCGGAATATCCTCTTGGTCATTGCTCTCTCTCCATCTTATAGCCCACGCCCCGCACCGTCTCTATGCAGCGGCCTTCCTCCCCCAGCTTGGTGCGCAGGGTGCCTATATGCACGTCCACGGTGCGGCTCTCCCCCACGAAGTCGGCGCCCCACACCGAGCGCAGCAGCTGGTCTCGGGTAAAGACCAGGCCGGGGTTTTCCATGAACAGGCACAAAAGCTCATACTCCTTCAAAGTGAGGGTCACCCTCCGGCCGGCGGCGGTCACATTGTGCCGGGCCTTGTCCAGCCGGATGCCCCCGCAGCTGAGGAGCATGGACTCGCTTTTGGGCAGGCTCCGCCGCAGCACCGCCTTCACCCGGGATACCATCTCCATCATGCCGAAGGGCTTGACCAGATAGTCGTCCGCCCCAGTGTCCAGGCCCAGGACCTTGTCGTACTCCGCACCCTTGGCCGTGGCCATTATAACGGGTATCGTCTCGGTCCTGGGGTTGGAGCGGAGCTTCCGCAAAACGGATATGCCGTCCTCCCCGGGGAGCATTATGTCCAGCAGTATCAGCTCCGGCCGGGTCTCCTCCAGGGCCGCCCACAGGCTCCCCGCCTCGGGAAAGCCCGCCGCCTTGAAGCCGGAGGACATGAGGGTATATATCATCAGCTCTCTTATGCTGTCGTCATCTTCCACGCAAAAAACCATTCTTCTCTCCTCCTCAGGGGGATTATAGCGGTATTTTATGAAATCCGGCACGGTTAATTTGTAAAATCCCTGTAAAGCTTTTGTCTGAGTTTACCGCGTTCTTATTATAACCGTTCTGTCAACACGCAAAAACATCCCCGGCCGGCGGCCGGGGATGTTTGGGTCATATGCTATGCTGTTTTTTTGACTCTGCCGGGGTATTACTCGTAGAGGGAGACCAGCTTCATCAGGTGCTCGTAACGGGCCTTGGCGTTGGCCTCGGAGGCGGCGAACAGACGGTCTGCACGCTCGGGGAACTCCCGGGTCAGACGGCTGTAGCGGGCCTCGTTCATCAGGAACTCCTGGTAGCCGCCGGCGGGAGCCTTGCTGTCCAGAGTGAAGGGCTTCTCGGCGTCGGGGTTGAAGCGGAAGAGGTTCCAGTAACCGCACTTGACGGCCTTGTCCATCTCCTTCTGGCAGTTCTCCATGCCGCCCTTGATGCTGTGCATCTCACAGGGGGCGTAGGCAATGATGAGGGAGGGTCCCTTGTGGGCCTCGGCCTCGGCAATGGCCTTCAGGGTCTGGACGCTGTTGGCGCCCATGGCGATCTGAGCCACATACACGTAGCCATAGGTCATGGCCATCTCGGCCAGGGACTTGGACTTGATCTCCTTACCGGCGGCGGCAAACTGTGCCACCTGGCCGATGTTGGAGGCCTTGGAGGCCTGTCCGCCGGTGTTGGAGTAGACCTCGGTGTTGAACACGAAGATGTTCACATCCTCGCCGGAGGCCAGGACGTGGTCCACGCCGCCGTAGCCTATATCGTAGGCCCAGCCGTCGCCGCCGAAGATCCAGCAGGACTTCTTGTTCAGGAAGTCTTTCTTCTTCAGCACCTCGGCTGCGGCATCGCAGCAGGCGCCCTTCTGCTCCAGCAGAGCCACAAGACGCTTGCTGGGCTCCTGGTTGGCGTTGCCCTCGTCATAGGTATCCAGGTAATCCTGGGCGGCCTTCTTGATGTTCTCGTCGGAGGCGTTGGCGGCGATGTACTCCACGCTGCCCTTCAGGTCGTCACGGACCTTCTTCTGGCCCAGGTACATACCGAGACCGTGCTCGGCGTTATCCTCAAACAGGGAGTTGGCCCAGGCGGGACCCTTGCCTTCCTTGTTCACGGTGTAGGGGGAAGTTGCGGCAGGACCGCCCCAGATGGAGGAGCAGCCGGTGGCGTTGGAGATGAGCATATGGTCGCCGAAGAGCTGGGTTATCAGGCGGGCATAGCTGGTCTCGGCGCAGCCTGCGCAGGAGCCGGAGAACTCCAGGTAGGGCTGGGCGAACTGGCTGAACTTCACGTCGGTGGGAACGAACATATCCTTCTTTTCGGCCACCTTGGAGACCATGTAGTCGAAGACTTCCTGCTGCTCGATCTGGCTCTCCATGGGAACCATCTCGATGGCGTGAGCGGGGCACTGGCCTACGCAGACGCCGCAGCCCATGCAGTCCAGAGGAGACACGGCCATGGCGAACTTATAGGTATCCTTGCCCTTGCCAACCTTGATGGGTACGATCTTGGCCTGGGCAGGAGCGGCAGCGGCCTCTTCCTCAGTGAGGGCGAAGGGACGGATGGTGGCGTGGGGGCAGACGAAGGCGCAGCGGTTGCACTGGATGCACTTCTCGGCGTCCCACTTGGGCACGGAGACGGCTATGCCCCGCTTCTCGTAAGCAGCGGCGCCCAGCTCGAAGGTGCCGTCGGCATGGTCCACGAAGGCGGAGACGGGCAGAGAGTCGCCGTCCATCTTGTCCACGGGATCCAGAATCTCGCTGACCATCTTCACGGTCTTCTCGCGGCCGGTCTTGGCCTCGACGGTCTTGGTATCCTGAGCCTCGGCCCAGGCGGCGGGGACCTCCACCTTCACGTAGGCGGTGGCGCCGGCGTCGATGGCGGCATAGTTCATGTCCACCACATCCTGGCCCTTCTTCAGGTAGGAGTGGAGGGCGGCATCCTTCATGTACTGGATGGCCTCTTCCTCGGGCATGACCTTTGCCAGGGAGAAGAAGGCGGACTGGAGGATGGTGTTGGTGCGCTTGCCCATGCCTATTTTCTTGGCCAGGTCGATGGCGTTGATCATGTACAGCTGGATGTTGTTCTTGGCGATGTAGCGCTTGGAGGCGGCATCCAGGTGGTGCTCCAGCTCCTCGAAGTTCCACTGGCAGTTCACCAGGAACACTCCGCCGGGCTTGACATCACGGACGATGGGGAAGCCCTTGGTGATGTAGGAGGGCACATGGCAGGCCACAAAGTCGGCCTTGTTTATATAGTAGGGGCTCTTGATGGGCTTGTCGCCGAAGCGCAGGTGGCTGACGGTGACGCCGCCGGTCTTCTTGGAGTCATACTGGAAGTAGGCCTGCACGAACTTGTCGGTGTGGTCGCCGATGATCTTGATGGAGTTCTTGTTGGCGCCAACGGTACCGTCGCCGCCCAGACCCCAGAACTTGCACTCGATGGTGCCTTCGGCTGCGGTGTTGGGAGCGGGGACTTCCTCCAGGGACATGTTGGTGACATCGTCCACGATGCCCAGAGTGAACTGGCGCTTGGCATCGGCCTTGTTCAGCTCATTGTACACGGCAAAGATGGAGGAGGGAGGAGTGTCCTTGGAGCCCAGACCGTAACGGCCGCCGATGACGGAGACGTCGTTCATGCCGGCGTTGCGCAGAGCGGTGACAACATCCAGGTACAGAGGCTCGCCCTGAGCGCCGGGCTCCTTGGTGCGGTCAAGGACGGCGATCTTCTTGGCGGTGGCGGGGATGGCTGCCAGGAGCTTGTCCGGGCAGAAGGGACGGTACAGGCGGCACTTCACAAGGCCCACCTTCTCGCCCTGGGCGCAGAGATAGTCGATAACTTCCTCGGCTACGTCGCAGATGGAGCCCATGGCCACGATGACCCGGTCCGCATCGGGAGCGCCGTAGTAGTTGAAGAGCTGGTAGTCGGTGCCAAGCTTGGCGTTGATCTTGCCCATGTACTCCTCAACGATGGCGGGGACTGCCTCATAGTACTTGTTGGAGGCCTCGCGGTTCTGGAAGAAGATATCGCCGTTCTCGTGGGAACCGCGCATCACGGGGTGCTGGGAGTTCAGGGCGCGGGCACGGAAAGCCTCCACGGCATCCATGTCCACCATGTCCTTCAGGTCGTCATAGTCCCAGACCTGGATCTTCTGCAGCTCGTGGGAGGTGCGGAAGCCGTCAAAGAAGTTCAGGAAGGGGACGCGGCCCTTGATGGCTGCCAGATGGGCAACGGGAGCCAGGTCCATGACCTCCTGGACGTTGGACTCGGCCAGCATGGCAAAGCCGGTCTGGCGGCAGGCCATAACGTCGCTGTGGTCGCCGAAGATGTTCAGGGTGTGGCTGGCGACGGTACGGGCGCTGACGTGGAACACGCCGGGCAGCAGCTCGCCTGCGATCTTGTACATATTGGGGATCATCAGCAGCAGGCCCTGGGAGGCGGTGTAGGTGGTAGTCAGGGCACCAGCATTCAGGGAGCCGTGGACAGCGCCGGCAGCGCCGGACTCAGCCTGCATCTCCTGCACCTTAACGGTGGAGCCGAAGATGTTCTTCCGGCCGGCGGCGGACCACTGGTCCACATAGTCGGCCATGGGGCTGGAGGGAGTGATGGGGTAGATAGCTGCGACTTCGGTGAATGCGTAGGATACGTGGGCGGCTGCAGTGTTGCCGTCCATCGTCTTGAAGTGTCTCTGCATGTCTATTTTCATCTCCATAATAAAATTATTGCACACTGCCCATGAATATGTTTGGTCACACTCATAAGCAGTATCATTTTAGCATTAAAAGGTCAAATTGTAAACACGTTACAGGGAGAAAAATCTTGTAGAAAACTGCTGAATTTCCCCCTTTGTCCGCCCCGGGTCTTCTGCGTTTTTGGGATTCTTTCTAAAAGCTTTGAATTTTTGAATAATCTTTATTTTCTCCTTGTGCTTTTTGGGCTTTTGTATTATAATGTGTTCTCGGCTTTATGGCCTCTATGGCCCGGCCCGGATATTTTTGATCTTAATTGCTATAACAGTTTGCAGAAAGGAGCTGTCGGCAAATGGTGAACATTTCCAACAACATGGGCAATATCAGCATTACCAGCGAGGTATTCATGAATCTGGCCGGCGATGCGGCTACCAGCTGCTTCGGCGTCAAAGGCATGGCCGGGCGCAGCAAAGAGGGAGGCCCCCTGCAGCTTCTGCGGAGAGAGTCCATGTCCAAGGGCGTGGGCGTCAGCTTCAACGACGACGGCAGCATCTCCCTGGAGCTGCACATCGGTGTGGACCACGGCGTGAACATCTGCGCCGTCTCCCGCAGCATCATGAGCGAGGTCAGCTACAAGCTTTCCAAGTCCACCGGCGTACCAGTGAAAAAGGTGGATGTATATATAGACACTATCATTGGATAATCCCCTACAGGGTATACCACCGGAGGTGCTTTTTACTTGAGAGATTATATAGACGCCGCTGCATTTAAAGAGATGATACTCTGCGCCGATGCAGCCCTTGCCGCCAACACCCAGATGATAAACGACCTGAACGTCTTCCCCGTGCCCGACGGAGACACCGGCACCAACATGGGCCTGACCATGAACAAGGCCGCCGCCGAGCTGCGCAAGAAGGACTTCGACACCATCGCCGCCGCCGCCGACTGCGTCTCCTCCGCCCTGCTCCGGGGCGCCAGAGGCAACTCCGGCGTCATCCTCTCCCTGCTGTTTAGGGGCATCGCCCGCCGCCTGAAGGGCACCGAGACCGCCGGGGCAGTGGAGTTCTCCGGCGCCATGGCCGACGGGGTGGAGGCCGCCTACAAGGCCGTCATGAAGCCCGCCGAGGGCACCATACTCACCGTCTCCCGCCTGGCCTCCGCCTCTGCCACCGAGGCCGCTGCCGCCGGGGCCAGCCTGGAAAACTGCCTGGTCTGCGCCCTGAAGGCCGGCGAGGAGGCCCTGGAGGACACCATAAACCTCAACCCGGTGCTGAAAAAGGCCGGCGTTGTGGACGCCGGCGGCAAGGGCTACCTCATCATCCTGGGCGCCATGCTGGCCTCCCTGAGAGGGGAAGTGGAAGCCCCCGCCCAGGCCTCCAAGGTGGCCGAGGCCCCGGAGACCGCCTTTGAGGTCTTTAATACCGAGGACATCACCTTTGCCTTCGACACCGTATTCCTAGTGCGCAAGAATGAACCGGAGGTGGACCTGGAGCCCCTGCGCAAGTACCTCAACAGCATTGGCGACAGCCTGGTCATCGGCGAGGACGACGAGGCCTTCAAGGTCCATGTCCACCCCAACATCCCCGGCAACGCCCTGAACGAGGCCCAGAAGTTCGGCGTGCTGGAGCTTGCCAAGATAGAGAACATGCGCACCCAGCAGGAGGACCTGCTGGCGGGCAAGCACGTGCAGAGCACCGACGACCTGGAAAAGGTGGAAGAGGAGCTGGAGAAGGGCTGCGCCGTGGCAGAGCCGGAAAAGGAATACGGCATAGTCACCGTCTGCGCCGGCAAGGGCATGGAGGATCTGTTCCGGGAGCTGGGCGCCGACGGCGTTGTCACCGGCGGCCAGACCATGAACCCCTCCACCGACGACATCCTCAAGGAGATAAACCGCACCCCCGCCTCCACAGTCTTCGTCTTCCCCAACAACAAGAACATCATCATGGCCGCCGAGCAGTGCATCCCCCTCAGCGAGAAGAAGGTGGTGGTCATGCCCACCAAGACCGTGCCCCAGGGGATCTCCGCCCTGCTGAACTTCAACCCCGACGAGAGCGAGGATGCCCTTGTTGAGGTCATGAGCGAGGCCGCCAAGAACGTGCACACCGCCATGGTCACCTATGCGGCCCGGGATTCCGACTTTGACGGTCATGCCATCAAGGCCGGGGAGCACCTGGCCCTGCTGGACGGCTCCCTCCTGGGCAGCTACCCCGACGTGGACGCCCTTATGGCGGACATGGTGGAGTCCTTCGACAAGCTGGAGCCGGAGTTCATCACCGTCTACTACGGCGCCGACGTGGTGGAGGAGGACGCCAACCGGGCGGCGGAACTCATCTCCGCCCGCTTCCCCGACGCGGACATCAGCATAGTCAACGGCGGCCAGCCCGTCTACTACTACATGATAAGCGTGGAGTAATTTCCTTTCAGACCTTATAAAACGTTCAGTCCCCGGGCGACTTTTTCCGTCGTCCGGGGACTGTTTTTATATTTCCTTGGGTTTTCCCTGCGGCTCAATACTTGCCTATGGGGGGAGAGACATAGTCCGGCAGGGGGCAGCTGTAGGCCCCGCCGTTCTTCCGCTTCAGCTCTTCTCTGGCCTTGTCTATGAGCTCCGGCTGTTCCAGGGTGCGCAGGGCGCCCAGGCACAGCATCTCCGCCGCCCTCAGCATGCCCTTGATGCCGATCTCCGAGCAGGAGAAAGCGGTGTTCTGCCAGGAGTGGCCCACGTTGCCCAGGCAGGCGGTGGCCACGTGTATCATCACGGTGGGTGTGGCGTAGCCCACGTCGCCCACATCGGTGGAGCCGGAGCTGTAGCCCGTCTCCTTTGGGTCAAAGGGATGGATCACATTATCCAGGGGCTTTTGCAGGGCCTTGTCCAGCTCGTCGGGAGTGAAATACTCCTCCAGGCTCTCCCTTATGCCCAGCATGGTGGAGCGGTTATAGGTGCGCAGAAATTCCGTGGCCAGGGCATAGTCCTCCTCCGTCCACTCCGGAGCCCCCAGCTCCCGCATGCTCTCGTCCATCAGCGCACCCAGGGTGCGGTTGGGCACATAGTCGGAGAAGGCCATGGTTATCTCATACTGCATCTTGGTGCCGGTCATCAATGCCGCGCCCTTGGCCACGTCCACCAGGCGGGTGAAGAGCTCCTGGACCTGATTTACCTTGGGGGCCCGGACCTCGTACTTTATCACCGCGTGGCTCTGCACCACGTTGGGAGCGGTGCCGCCGGGGTCGGAATAGGCGTAGTGGATGCGGGCGGCGTCTATCATGTGCTCTCTCAGGTAGTTTGCCCCCACGTTCATCAGCTCCACGGCGTCCAGGGCGCTGCGGCCCAGGTGGGGAGCGCCGCCGGCATGGGCGGCCACGCCGTCAAAGATGAAGTTTGCCCCCATGATGGCCACGCTGCCCTTGGAGCCCACCTCGTTCACCGTGGCGGGGTGCCAGGTGTAGGCGAAGTCCACATCGTCAAAGTAGCCGGCCCGGGCGATGAACTGCTTGGAGCCGGCCCCTTCTTCGGCGGGGCAGCCGAAAAAGACCACGGTGCCGTCGATGGAGTGGGCGGTGAAATAGTCCTTCAAGGCTACGGCGGCGGCATAGCAGCCGGCGCCTATCAGGTTATGGCCGCAGCCGTGGCCGGAGCCGCCGGGCTCTATGGCCTCCTGCCGGGGGCAGGCCGCCTTCTGGCTCAGGCCGGAGAGGGCGTCGTACTCCGCCAGCAGGCCGATGACCGGCTTGCCGCTGCCGCATTTGAAGCTGGCCTTGAAAGCGGTGGGCATTTCCGCTATGCCCTCCTCCACCTCAAAGCCCTGCTCCTTCAGGGCCTTTATCAGAGCTTCTGAGGACTTGAACTCCTCATAGCTCAGCTCCGCATAGCCCCATATCTCCTTGGCCAGAGCCGTGGTGGTCCCGGCATTTTTCGCCACCAGCTCCTTTATCTGTTCAACTTGCGTCATTGCGTCGTCTCCTTAAAATTTTATCTCCTGCTTATAATACCATACTCAGGAACTTAATGGTACTGGGGTCGTGGGGACAGGTGAAAATCTGGTCGGGACTGCCCTCCTCCTTTATCACCCCGTCGCAGATGAAGAGCACCCGGTCGGAGACCTCCCGGGCAAAGGCCATCTCGTGGGTGACAATGAGGATGGTCATGCCGCTGCGGGTCAGGTCCATGATGACGTTGAGCACTTCCTTCACCATCTCCGGGTCCAGGGCGGAGGTGGGCTCGTCAAAGAGCATCACCTCCGGCTGCATGGCCAAGGCCCGGACTATGGCCAGGCGCTGCTTCTGTCCGCCGGAGAGCTTGCGGGGATATTCCTCCGCCTTGTCCTCCAAGCCCACCCGGCGCAGCAGGGCCATGGCTTCCTCTTTGGCCTGGGCCTTGGGCACCTTCTTCTCCAGCACCGGGGCCAGGGTGATATTGTCCAGCACCGTCATATTGGGAAAGACGTTGAAGTTCTGGAACACCATGCCTATGCTCCGGCGGAACTTGCAGGTGTCCAGCTTTTTGTCGGTTATGTCCTGGCCTTTGAAATAGACCTTGCCGCCGCTGGGCTCCTCCAGCAGGTTCAGGCAGCGGAGGAAAGTGGATTTGCCGCCCCCGGAGGGGCCGATGATGGACACCACTTCCCCCCGGCGCACGGTGGTGGAGATGCCCTTGAGCACCTCCAGCTCGCCGAAGTTCTTGGTCAGGTTTTCGGTTCGGATGATCTCCTCAGTCACTGGCAGTCATCCTCCTTTCAAGGACCCGCAGGAGCCGGGACAGGATAAGGTTCAGCAGGAAATATATGATGCCCACTATGGTCAGGGACTCCAGGGCCAGGAAGGTGGCCGCCTGGACGCTGCGGTAGCTGGTCATCAGCTCGCCCACAAAGAACACCGAGGCCAGAGAGGTGCCCTTTACGGTGGTTATGAACTCGTTGCACAGAGCGGGCAGGATGTTCTTCACCGCCTGGGGCATTATCACGTGGGTCATCACATGGGTCTCCGTAAGGCCGATGCTCCGGGCCGCCTCCCACTGGCCCTTGTCCACGGCGCCTATGCCCGCCCGGATTATCTCGGCGATATAGGCGGAGGCGTTTATCACCAGGGCCACCACTATACACTGGGTGTCGCTCAGCTCCAGGAAGGGCAGGAGCTTGGGCAATCCTATCCAGAAAAAGTACAGCTGCAGCAGTATGGGCGTGCCCCGCAGCACCTCTATGTAGCCCCCGGCTATGCCGTTGAGGACCTTTGAGCGGCTCATGCGCAGCACCGCCACCAGCACCCCCAGCACCGTGCCCAAAAGCACGGTGACCGCGGATATCCACAGGGTGCCCCAGAGGCCCTGCAGGTACACGTAATAATATTTTTCCAGCAGGCCTATCAACTTATCCATCAGTTTTTGCTCCCGTTGACTGCTCAGTCAGAATTTATTTCTCATTCGATGCCCAGCTCTGCGGCATAGGCGCTGTATTCATCGTTCCACTGGTCTATAAGGCCCTGCTCGTTGAGCTCGGCAATGGCCTCGTTCACCACTTCCATGAGGCTGTCGCTGCCCTCCAGAGGCAGGGCCACCACGGTGCCGTTCATGTTGGGGTCCACCTCAAAGCGGAACTCCGGAATGGCCAGGCCGCCGTTGGCCTCGGCATAGAGCTGGGCGGATTCGATGGAGCAGATGCACACGTCCGCCTTGTTCTCCGCCACCGCCAGATAGCCGTCGGTCATGTTGGCTACCAGCTTGAACTCCTTGCACTCCGGCACGTTGTCGTTGTACAGGGACTCCTGCACGGAGCCGGACTGGGTGATGACCACCGCGTCCTTCAGGTCCTCTATGGAGTTATACTTATCCACATCCCCGGTGCGGACGATGAAGCCGTAGCCGTTGCCGGAGGACTGGTACACGTTGGACAGGTTCATGTTCTCGGCCCGGGTGGGGGAGTAGGCAATGGCGGAGATGGCCATGTCATACTTGCCGTCCACTATGCCGGCCAGGACTGCGGTGAAGTCCAGAGGCACAACCCTCAACTCCACACCGATCTTGTCGGCTATGTACTGGGCTATCTCTATATCCATGCCCACATACTGCTCATCCCCGCTCTTGGTGGGGTCGATGAACTCATAGGGGGCGAAATAGGGCTCGGTGCACAGCTCGATGTAGCCCTGCTCCTTTATCTCGGCAAGCAGGTCCTTGTCCCCGCTGCTGCCGCAGGCGGCGCAGCTCAGGACCATGAGAAGTATAAGCGCAAGTGCAAATATCTTTTTCATCAAAATCACCTCTTCATTTTCTCTCCCCGGAAGGGATGAGGCAATAATAGCACCGGGAAACGGATTTGTCAACACATTAGCGTGATAAATCGCTAAATTTCTCTTTTTCTTTTTTCCCCGGCTTTTTTCCCTGCCCTTCCCGGAGGGGCGGCGGCGCTGCTGCGACGGGCAAAAAAACTTTTTTCTTTCCGGCCTCTCCCGCCTTTTTCCCCTGCTTTCGCACTATATCCAGTGTATGCTTGCCTTACAGGCCACAAGATAAGGAGGCATAGCCATGCAGGCTTTACGCAGCCGGCCCGCCCTGCGGCGGGGCGGCATAGTCTATCTCAGCACCGAGGACATCTGTCCCAACCCCGTCCAGCCCCGAAAGTCCTTTGACGACGAGTCTTTGGAGGAGCTGAGCCGGAGCATAAAGGATTACGGAATACTCAACCCCCTGTCCGTGCGCATCAGGGGCAGCCGCTATGAGCTGGTGGCGGGGGAACGGCGGCTGCGGGCCGCCAAGCTGGCGGGGCTGCGGGAGGTGCCCTGCATACTGCTGGACGTGAACATGGAGGACGCCAGCCTCATCGCCCTGGTGGAAAATCTCCAGCGCCGGGACCTGGATTTCATCGAGGAGGCCAACGGCATAAACCAGCTCATACGCATGTTCGGCATGAGCCAGGAGGAGGCCGCCCGGCGCATAGGCAAGTCCCAGAGCGCCGTGGCCAACAAGCTGCGCCTTTTGAAACTGCCCCAGGACGTGCTGGAGGGCCTGAGGGAAAACGGCCTCAGCGAGCGCCACGGCCGGGCCCTGCTGCGCCTGCCGGAGCCGGAGGGGCAGAGGCAGGCCCTGATGTACATAGTGGACAACGGCCTGAACGTGGCCGCCGCCGACGCCTACATAGACGCCCTGCTCTCCAGGCAGGAGGAGGAGAGGGAGGCGGCAAAGCCGGAGGGGCGGCGCACCTTTGTTTTGAAAGACGTGCGGGTCTTCCTCAACACCCTGTCCCGGGGCATAGACCTGATGAAGCAGGGGGGCATTGCCGCAGGGGTGCGCCGGGAGGAGACGGAGGACTCCCTCATCCTCACCATATCCATACCCAAGGCGAGAGAGGCCAAGGGGCAGCAGTAGAGCCCCGTCTCCCTTTTGCCGCAATATTCCTTTCATAATACGAGCTTCCCCCTTTATATACTTTTCATATGAGGGGGGATATTTTATGCTCAGCTACTTTTCCGACCTGCGCTGCAGGGAGGTGATAGATATCCGCACCGGGCTGCGCCTGGGCTACGTGTGCGACCTGGAGTTCGACGACGGCGAGGGGCGCATCATCTCCCTGATAACTCCGGGCCGGGCCAAAATGTTCGGCCTGCTGGGCCGGGAGGACGACTATGTGCTGCCCTGGAGCTGCATAGTGCGCATAGGCAGCGACATCATCCTGGTGGAGGCCAAGGGGGAGTTCCTGCGCCGGAAGCGCCGCCGGCGGCCGCTTATTTAATTGTTGCCTGCGGGTGGAAAATGGGGTATAATTATTTGATAATCCAACTTCCGCCCGGAGGTAATTATGAAAAAAATGATAATACCGCTGCTGCTGGCGGTCTGCCTGCTCTCCGGCTGCGGCGACACCGGGCCCTGGGAGATGCCCCAGGTGGACGCGGCTCCCACGCCGGAGCCCACCCCCGCCCCGGTGTTCAGCAGCGCCTCCCCGGAGACCTATATATGGAACGAGATACTCTCCTTCAACATGTCCGACCCGGGAGTGTCCGGGGAGCGCTTTGAGCAGGAGCTGAGCCACAAGGAGAGTCTGGCCCTCTTCGGAGCGGAATTTCTCCCCGAGGCCATCTTCACCGAGAGCCGCAGCGCCTACAAGCCTTTGAATCTGAAGAAGAGCTCCCACCAGGTGATCCTGGACGGGGAGGGGCAGCTCCAGGAAAACGCCTATGTGGAATTCCTATATCTGCCCTCCAACGGCAACGAGAAGATGGGGCTGACGGTGATGGCGGAGCTTTGCAGCCACGAGACTCTCAGCAAGATATACAGCCTGCAGCTCATCCCCCACGCCTCCTTTGCCCAGGGAGTCAGCCCCAAGGCCTCCTCCTACTATCTAAATAGCTTCATGCTCATGAAGCTGGGAGAGCTCAGATACGCCCAGGCTCTGGTCCTGCCCGCCTCCTATTTCTCCACGGTCTCCAGCCTCCAGGCCGCCCTGGAGGAGGGGGAGGAGCCGGAGCTGCCCAGGCAGGTGCTCCTCAGCTTCACCTGCGGCGAGGACATGAGCGACGAGGAATTCATCGCCGCAGTCTGCCGCATATGGCAGTACGGGGCGGGCAACGACCCGGTACCCCCGGTGGAGACTCCCAGTCTGCCCCAGAAGGGCGAGAAAGGCGCAGCATAAGCACATGGAAAACACTGAGATAAAAAGAGAAAGGGCCGTGCTGGCCGGGCTCTCCGCCGCCAGCATGGACGAATTTGAGCGCTCCACGGAGGTGTCCATGGAGGAGCTGGCCGCCCTGGTGGAGACCGCCGGGGGCCAGACCGTGGCCATGGTGATGCAGAGCCGCCCCAGCCCCGAGCCCCGCAGCTTCCTGGGCGACGGCAAAGTGAAGGAGCTCAAGGAGATAATCCAGGCCAACGAGTGCGACCTGGCGGTCTTTGACAACGAGCTCTCCCCCTCCCAGATGCGGGTGCTGGGGGAGGAGCTGGGGGTGAAGGTGCTGGACCGCTCCGGCCTCATTCTGGACATCTTTGCCCAGCGGGCCCGCACCAGGGAAGGTCAGCTCCAGGTGGAGCTGGCCCAGTACAAGTACCTGCTGCCCCGGCTCACCGGCATGTGGAGCCATCTGGTGAGACAGACCGCCTCCGGCGGCTCCTCCCCCATAGGCACCCGGGGCCCCGGCGAGACCCAGCTGGAGACGGACCGGCGGCACATACGCCGGAAGATACAGAAGCTGGAGGAGGAGCTGGCCGCGGTGCGGAAGGTGCGCAGCACCCAGCGCCGGAAACGGGAGAAAAACGCCATGCCGGTGGTGGCCCTGGTGGGCTACACCAACGCGGGGAAATCCACCCTGCTAAACTGCCTCACCGGCTCGGACATCCCCGCCAATGACCGGCTCTTCGACACTTTGGACACCACCACCCGCCGCTTCAGGATAGACGAGACTCAGGAGGTCCTGCTCTCCGACACCGTGGGCTTTATACGCAAGCTCCCCACCCATCTCATCGAAGCCTTCAAGGCCACCCTGGAGGAGCTGAGCTACGCCGACGTGCTGCTCCACGTCATCGACATCTCCAACCCCGAGTGGGAGGCCCAGGCCCGGGTGGTGGAGCAGCTGATAGTCCAGCTGGGAGCCCAGGCCACCCCCTGCCTGAGAGTCTTCAACAAGTGCGACGCCTACATCGGCATCCTGCCCCACGGGGAGGACGTGGTGTGCATCTCCGCCAAAAGCGGGGAGGGGGCCGCGGAGCTGGTGGAAAAGCTCGCCCGAATGCTGGACCGGGGCAAGCGGCGCATAAGCATACGCCTGCCCTACTCCGCCTCCGGCCTGCTGGACGCCCTGAACCGGGAGGCGGTCATCCACGGCATGGAGTATACCGAGGAGGGCATAGAGGCGGAGGTCACCGTCCCGCCGGAGCTCTTCGGCCGGCTGAAGGCCTACATCCCCGGCTACACCGAGCCCAGGGAGGACTGGGAATAATGGGAGAATATTACATCCCCGCCGGAGCCGGCGAGGCGGAATTTACGGAAAAGCGCTCCCGCTTCCTGGGCCACTTGCGCCCGGTGGACTCCGAGGAGCAGGCCCGGGACTTCATCGCCGCCATGAAAAAGGAATACTACGACGCAAGGCACAACTGCTGGTGCTACATCCTCAAAGACGGCCCGGAGCGCTACAGCGACGACGGGGAGCCCCAGGGCACGGCGGGCATACCCATGCTGGAGGTCTTCCGGAAGGAGGGCATGTGCAACCTGGTTTGCGTGGTGACCCGCTACTTCGGCGGGGTGCTGCTGGGGGCCGGGGGACTTCTCCGGGCCTACACCAAAAGCGCCAAGGACGCCCTGGACGCCGCCGGAGTCTCGGTGGTCAGGCCCTGGGTGGAGGCGGACATCCCCTGCTCCTACGCCCTGGCGGAGAAGCTGAAGGGGGAGCTGCTGGCCGGGGGCGGCCTGGTGCGGGACATGGAATATGCCGCAGGGGTCACCATAAAAGCCCTGGTGCCCCGGGAGGATTTCGACAAGCTCTCGGAGCGCATTTTCGATGTGAGCTGCGGCGCAGTCCGCCCCGCCCCCACCGGGGAGACCCACAGGGCGGTACGGATAAAATAATAAAA
>DBFSDV010000063.1:0-3642 GCA_048417135.1 Candidatus Limivicinus sp.
TTAAACTGTTTCTTTGCCATTTCTAAGATTCAGACTCCTTATCTATGCTTATTTTCATAAATACATAGTATAGCACAATTCCCAGGAATTTCAACATATTGCCCCGGGCAAATCGTTAACTGACTGTGAAATCCTGGGCCATAGGGCAATCTCTGCCGCAAACCGGGGCCCCGCAAAAGGCGGGGCCCCGGCGGAGCCTTTGTTCGGCTGCTGTCTATTTCTCGTGTTTGCCCTTGTAAGCTCCCGGGGCTTTTATTTTAAAGCTCCTGGCCGGGGCGGCGGAGCTGCGGCCGCCGCTTCGCCCTGCCTCTCTCTTGGAGCGGCCGTCTCCGGCTTGTCCCCTTTTGGCAAGGGGCAGGGATGCAGGCAGCAGCTCTCTCACATCCAGCTCCAGCATCAGTTCAAATATGGGCATGTCCTGGTGGCTGCGGAGAAAGGCAAAAATGAGTCTGGTTATCAGCCAGGCGATAAAACCGGAGGCCAGGCCGATAATGGCGGCCACCAGCACGTCGGAGGGATAGTGGGCCATGAGATAGTTGCGGGAGATGGCCATGAGCAGCACCACCAGCACCGACGGCAAAACGAATTTTTTCCCCTTCATCAGGGAGATGGCCGTCATGCCTGCGGCGGCGGCGGTGACATGGCCGGAGGGGAAGGAGAAGCCGTCCTCCGCCGGGGAGCCCACGAACTGCCACCACTGGCGGAATTGCTCCACGGTCTCAAAGGGCCGGGGCCGGGCGATATTGTCCTTCAGGATTATGTTGGTTATCAGCGCCCCGCAGCACACCGCCCCGAAGATGCACACCCCCAGGTCCCTGGTGCGGGCAAAGCAGGCGAAGACCAGGGCCAGGATAAAAAACACCAGGCCCTTCTCCCCCAGCAGAGTGATGAGCTTCATCAGCGGGGTGAGCACCGTGCCGGCGCTTTCCGCCAGAGAGTGGAGGACGCCCAGTATGGCGCTGTCATATCCCAGGAAAAATTGGTTCAGCCACTGGGCTGCGGCAGTCAGTTCCATATATCACACCTCTTGTTATTTTCTGTAAAGGCAGGCACATTATACCCCATGCTGTCCTGCTCTGACAAGGCAAAAATAATTTATCCGCCCATTTTTATCCGGCTTTTCATTTTCACCGCAAGAGATACAGCGGGAGCCCCAAGGCCCCCGCTGCAAAAAACTCAGGACAGCTTAACCACGTTCAGCACGCTGTTTTCAAAGTTCACATCATTTCCGCTGGTGTTTTTCACCGTTAGAGCCTGGGTGCCGGTCACATCCACTATGGCGGTGAGCACCAGGCGTTCATTGTCTGCGTCGGTCTTAGTCAGCGATGACACCCCATAGGTCACCGGCGTACCGTCCAATTCCAGAGAAGCCCCGATATTTTCCGCACTGTCAACAGAGGCGTCACTGCCGAAGCTCACCAGATAGCGGCCGTCGGTGAGGTTGAAGCCGTCATTGCCGTTGGCGGTGATGCTTCCGGTGGAGTCGATGTCGTTGGTGTCGAACTGTACGTTGTTATCGTTGTTGACCGTCTGCTCGGCCACATTGTAGGCCACGCCGTTTTCGTTGGTGGCGGTGGCTCCGGTGGCGCCGGTGGCACCTGTGGCTCCCGTATCTCCCGTTGTCCCCGTGGCCCCCTTGGGTATCACGAAGTTGAGTACTGCGGCATTCTCCGTACCGGCGTTGGTGACGCTGGCCTGGGTACCCGGGTCGCCTGTGCTCACAGTGCCCACGGTCACCGTGGCCGCCTCGCCGGTGGGTCCGGTGGGCCCGGTGGGACCTGTGGGGCCGGTGGGTCCGGTGGGACCGTCAGCTCCCGTCGGCCCGGTGGGCCCGGTGGGGCCTGTGGCGCCCGTAGCACCCCTGGGAATGACAAAGTCCAATATGGCAGCGGAGCTGCTGCCCGCATTGGTGACACTGGCCTGGGTACCGGGTTCTCCGGTGTTTACGGTGCCCACATTGACCGTGGCCGCACTACCGGTTGCGCCGGTGGCACCGGTGGCTCCGGTAGCTCCGGTTGCGCCTCTGGGGCCCTGAGGGCCTATGGGTCCCTGGGGGCCGACAGGGCCTTGAGGGCCCATGGGGCCGGCAGGCCCCACATTGCTGCCGCAGCCGCAGCAGCCGCAGCAGTTGTTGCTGCCATTGCAGCAGTTGGTATATATCTTGGTGGAATAGAGGTCTTTGTCTTTCATGGCTTTCCTCCAGTTTGAATTGAGGTCCCCCTCAGAGCATTATATGTCCTTTCTCCGTTCTTGCCCCTCGCCCTGCAGCCCTCAGCCCCCGCCTCTCTCCTTTTCAAACCGAACGCTCCGCCGGGGCCCGGCGGAGCGTTCATCTTAAATACTTACTTTTTGCTCTTTATTTCTTTTTCCGCTTCTTTATCAGGATGAAGGCTCCTGCGCCAACGGCCGCTGCGCTCACCGCCAGCACCCCTATCCAGAGTCCCAGGTGTGAGCTGTCCCCGGTGATGGG
Source organism: Candidatus Limivicinus sp. (assembly GCA_048417135.1). Taxonomy (GTDB): domain Bacteria; phylum Bacillota; class Clostridia; order Oscillospirales; family Oscillospiraceae; genus Limivicinus. Next base: position 2,471 of record DBFSDV010000063.1, read on the forward strand.
CGTGGCGCCGGGGTACCAGCGGAGCACCCGCACCGTGCAGGCGGCAAAAGCTCCGCTGCCGTCGGCGGCGGTGGCGTATATAGTGCAGACGCCGGGCTTGTGGCCGGTGACTTTTCCGTCCTGGTCAACGGTGGCTACGCTCTCGTCGCTGCTGGACCAGACTATGCTCTTGTCCGCAGCATCTGCAGGGGACACCGTGGCGCTGAGGGTGTAGCCCCGGCCTTCATAGATGCGCAGGCTGGTTCGGCTCATGGTCACGGAGGAGACGGGTATTGTCACCGTGACTTTGCAGGTTGCCGTCTTGCCGCTGCCGTCAGTGGCGGTGGCGGTGATGGTGGCCGTGCCCGCCTTATGGGCCGTGACCTTGCCGTTCTGGTCAACGGTGGCAATGCCGGAGTCGCTGCTGGACCAGGTGAGGGTCTTGTTGGAGGCATTGACCGGGCTCACCGTGGCCTGGAGAGTGGCCGTGCCGCCCACGCTCAGGTCCAGCGCCGTCTCGTCCAGGCTGACGCCGCTGACGGCTATGCCTCCGCAGTTGAGGACGCAATTCCCGTTATAAAAGCTGTGGTAAGTGCAGTTCAGCGTTCCGTTGTTTACGAAACTGCCTGCCATGGGCACGGTCACCGGGCCCTTGTTGTTGAAGATACCGTTGTTGGTGAGAGTGCCGTCAATGGTGAGTGTGCCGTTATTGGTGAAGGTGGAGCCGGAAAGTATGTCCAGGGTCTGGCCTTCGGCTATGGTGAGGCTGCCGCCGTTGCTCTGGTTCCCGTATACTGCGCCCGCATCGCCTTCAAAGATGATGCCGCTCCAAGTGCCCTTGCCGCTCTGGTCGGAGATGGCCGCAGCCCCGCTGCCGCCGGTGGCGTAGATGAGGGCCGTGCCGCTGCTGCCGGTGGAGAAAGTCCCCTCTTTGCCGCCGGCTCCGATGCCTGCGCCGCCATTTGTGCCGTTGCCGCCGGTGGCGGTGACGGTGCCGCCGGTGATGGTGACGCTGCTGTCGTCGCCGCCTATGCCGGCGCCGCCATCATAATTGCCGGCGCCGCCGGTGGCGATGACCGTGCCGCCGCTGATGGTGACGCTGCACCCTGTGTCCTGTACAGAGGCGCCGCCTATGCCTATGCCTGCGCCGCCATCATAATTGCCGGTGCCGCCGGTGGCGATGACGGTGCCGC
>DBFSDV010000064.1:0-7466 GCA_048417135.1 Candidatus Limivicinus sp.
TGCCCAGCTGGGCATTAGACATAAGCTCATCCGCCCTTACACTCCTAGACACAACGGCAAGGTGGAGCGCAGTCATCGTGAGGATCAGAAACGCTTTTACTCCTGCCATAGTTTTTATTCTCTGGACGACTTTTCCAAGCAGCTCGCTGTTTACAACCGCCGCTCCAACAACCTCCCTATGAGACCTTTGCACTGGCTTTCTCCTTCTGAGTTCGTTGTTCAATATGTTTGACAATCCTACATAAAAGGGGGAGACGCAGCCGAAAAAAGCTCCCCGGTCACCCGGGGAGCCGGTTCATTTCTTTTTGAGTTTGGGCAGCCTTGGCAGGATGTCGTGGGAGGCGCCCAGGACCATGCCGGCAATGATGAAGAAGCTCAGCTCCCGCATGTCCGTGGGGGCTCGCCTGTCGCCGCAGGCGGTGAAGATGACCACCTCGAACATGCCGTAGAGGAGTATGCCCGCCAGGGGTATCGTCAGAGTCTTCTCCGCAAGGCTTATGCGGCTGTCCTTGGTAAAGAACAGATGGAGCATGCGTATAAGCAGCAGCAGGCAGAAGCCCGCCACCAGCAAAAATCCCGGCAGCCCGGTGAGCATGAACACCTCCAAAACGAAGTTGTGCATGTGGGTAAAGGGTATGGGGAAATCCACGAAGGTGTTGGGAACGTTCATCAGCTTGTCGGCAAAACTGCCTATGAGTATGCGCTTGGGGTCGGCCTTCAGGCTGGGGATGAAGGAGGCGTATATCTGCCGGCGCTCGGAGAGATTGGACAGGTCCTCTTTAAGGTCTCTGTCGTCGCTCAGGTCCACGCCGGAGGACTCTTCCCCGTCTTCGGCGGTCTCGGATATGAGTATGCCGGACACATCACTCATCAGGGAGGAGAGCCAGTCAAAGCTCTTGAAGCTCAGGGGAATGAGCAGGGCGGCGCACAGCAGCACCGTCAGGCACTGCTGCCACAGCTTTTTCATAGGAAGGTATCTGAAAGCCAGGAGGATGACCAGCATGGCCACGCTGCCGGAGGTGATGACCTTCACCGTGCGGGAAAAGCACATGCCTATGGCCACGTAAAACAGCACGGCCGCTATGACTATGGGTATGCGCCAGAGCTTCCTTTTGCAGGCAAAGAACTGATACACCATCAGGCACAGGGCTATGTAGAACCAGAGGGAGGAGATGGTGCGGTTGGTGTTGAAGACGTTTATATAGTGGAGGTTCCAGGGCTCGTCCAGGCCGAAGAGCACGCCCTCCGGGGGAATGTAGATATAGGTGTCCAGCAGATTCACCGCGATGGCCAGCAGCCCGGAGCAGAAATAGAAAAGCCCCACCGCCAGGCAGAACCAGTTCATGAAGCGGCGGCGCTGCCCGGCGTCCAGCACCAGGCCCGTGGCCAGCACGGCGGCGCAGAGGAACTTGGTGAGCACCAGGTCGCTCTCCCGCACCATGTACATGTCGGAGTTTAGCATGCGGCTAATGAGCAGCCACAGGGCGTAGAGCCATACCAGCTTCACCTCGGCGGTAAAGCTGAAGCCCTTGATGTACAGCGCCAGGGCGATGACGGCGACTACCAGGGTCTTGCCGTAGAAGGTATAGAGGTCGGCCCAGCGCTCGGGGGCGACGGGGCAGACCATAAAGAAGCAGAAGACAAGAAAGACCAGGACCGCATGCCATCTTGGCCAGCGCTCCTCGGCGGAGAGAAGGGAAGTTCTATTCATAGGCATCCTCCTATTTGTGATATCTGGAGCCCTCGTTGATCTTGAAGGAGCGGTAGAGCTGCTCGGAGAGCATGACCCGGGCCATGTGATGGGGAAAGGTCATGGGGGACATGCTCAGCTTCAGGTCGGCCCGGGCCTTCACCCTGGGGGATAGACCGTAGGAGCCGCCGATAATGAAGCAGAGCCTGGGCCTGCCGGAGCCCTCCACCCGGGCCACCAGCTCTGCCAGAGCCTCGCTGGACATCTCCCGGCCCTCAATGCAGAGGGCCACCACGTAGCTGTCCGCAGGGATGGCGGAGAGTATGTCCTCGGCCTCCCGGTCCAGAGCCTTTTCCAGCTCCTTTGGAGAGGGAGAGTCCCCCAGCTTCTGCTCCGCCGGCTCCAGCAGCCGGAGACGGCAGTAGGGCTGCAGACGCTTCGTATACTCATTGAAAGCGTCTATATAAAATTTTTCCCTCATGCGGCCCACGCATATGAGCTTTACCGATAGCATGGCACGGCCTCCCTTACCGCCAGACTCAGCCCGCCCAGGGGCGGGGCACAGTGGAGCTCTGCCGGCAGCCCGGCAAGCCGGCTGCGCACTGCGGAAAGGGCCAGCTCCGGCCGGTTGTTCTCCCGGCTCAGATGCCCCAGCACTATCTGCCGGGTGCCGTGCTCGCAAAGATACAGGGCCAGCTCTGCGCAGCTGTCGTTGGATAGGTGCCCCCGCTGGGAGAGGATGCGCCGCTTCAGATATATGGGATAATTCCCGTCGCGGAGCATGGCCAGGTCGTGGTTTGCCTCGATGAGCACGGTGTCCGCCCCGGTGAGGGCCTCCAGTACCTCCTCGGTCACGTGGCCCATGTCGGTGGCCAGGGCAAAGGAGCCGCCGCCCTCCACCCGGTAACCCACGCTCTCGTCGGTGTCGTGGGGGGTGTGGAAGGCCCGCACCAGAAAGCCGTCCAGACCGAAGTCCCGGCCCACGGGTATGATGTGCAGGCACTGCTCTATGTCCGGCAGCATGCCCCGCAGCCGGTTGGCAATGGTGTGGGGGGCATAGACCGGCAGCCCATAGTGCTTTATCAGCATTTTCAGCCCCGAAACGTGATCGGAGTGCTCATGGGTGATGAGCACTCCGGAAATGTCGTTAAGCTCCAGACCCGCAGTCAGGAGGGCGGACTCTATCCGCCTCATGGAGATGCCGGCGTCGATGAGTATATGACTGCCGCCGCTGCTGAGACACAGGCAGTTGCCGCCGGAACCGCTGGCAAAGACGTTCAGCTTCATCAGCAGACGCACACTATCTTGTCGGGGGAGCCGGAATCCTCGGGCTCATCCACACATTCGATGTCCGCGCCCAGGGCCTTCAGCTTGCCCACGAAGTTCTCGTAGCCCCGCTCTATGTAGCGCACGTCCTCCACGACGGTGGTGCCGGCAGCGCACATGCCGGCGATGACCATGGCGGCTCCGGCCCTCAGGTCGCAGGCGTGGACGGGAGCGCCGGTGAGGCGCTTGCCCCCCTCGATGACGGCCACCCGGCCGTCCACCTGTATCTCGGCTCCCATCTTGCGAAGCTCGTTGGTGTATTTGAAGCGGTTGTCGTAGACGCCCTCGGTGATGACGGAGGTGCCGTTGGCAAGGCACAGCAGAGCGCCCATGGGCGGCTGCATATCCGTGGGGAAGCCGGGGTAGGGGAGAGTCTTGATGTTGACCTTCCTCAGGCTGCTGGCGCCTTTCACCAGCACGGAGTCCTCGTACTCCTGGACTATGGTGCCGGTCTCCCGGAGCTTTGCGCTGATGCACTCCAGGTGGCGGGGGATGACGTTCTTGATGAGCACCTCGCCGCCGGTGGCTGCTGCGGCCACCATGTAGGTGCCGGCCTCTATCTGGTCGGGGATGATGGCGTAGCTGCCGCCGTGGAGCCGGTCAACTCCGTTGACCTTCACGGTGTCGGTACCTGCGCCGCGGACGTCGGCGCCCATGGAGTTGAGGAAGTTGGCCAGGTCCACTATGTGGGGCTCTCTGGCGGCGTTCTCAATGACGGTGCGGCCCTGGGCCAGGGCAGCGGCCAGGATGATGTTCATGGTTGCGCCCACGGAGACCTTGTCCAGATATATTCTGGCTCCGTGGAGCTTGCCGTCCCTGGCGTCGGCATAGACGAAGCCGTTTTTCACGTCCACGTCTGCCCCCAGGGCGGTCATGCCCTTGATGTGCTGGTCGATGGGGCGGACCCCGAAATTGCAGCCGCCGGGCATGGTGGTCTTGGCACTGCCGAAGCGGCCGAGCATTGCACCTATAAGGTAATAGGAGGCCCGTATCTTGCGCATGAGGTCATAGGGGGCGTCCTGATAGCGCACATGGGTACAGTCTATCTCGATGGTGGATTTGTTCAGGAAGCGGACCTTGGCGCCCAGCTCCTTGAGTATAGTCAGCAGCATGTCGGTATCGCTGATCTGGGGGATGTTCTCTATGCGGCAGACTCCGTCCACCATGAGGGCGGCGGGGATGATGGCCACGGCGGCGTTCTTAGCGCCGCTTATCTCCACTTCACCGTGGAGGGCCTTGCCGCCGTTGATAATGTATTTTTCCAAAATAAGCACCTTCCAATACAGCCGGATGCCGGCCCGAAGCCCTGCCGGACGCAGGAGACCCCGGACCCACCGACATCAGATTTTAACACATATATAGCCCCTTGGCAACAGTTTTATTCCAAACCCCGCTGCTTCAGCAGCTTTTCTGCCTTCAAAATGGCTATAATAGTTTTAGCATCCTCTATCTGATTTGCCATGACCATATCCGTCAGCTGGCTCAGACTGTATTTTTCCACGTTGAGGAACTCCCCCTCGTCCGGGTGGCTGGTGCCCGGGTGGAGGCCCAGGGCCAGGTACACGTGGAGCTTCTCGCTGGAGAAGCCGGGGGAGGTATAGAACATGCCCAGGTATATTAATTCGTCGGCGGTAAAGCCGGTCTCCTCGCTGAGCTCACGGACAGCGCAGTCGTAATGGTCCTCGCCGTATTCCAGCTTGCCTGCGGGGATCTCCAGCATCATGTGGCCTGCGGGATATCTGAACTGCCTTACCATGTAGCAGAAGCCCTTGTCGTCCACCGGAAGTATGGAAACACCGCCGGGGTGCTCAACTACTTCCCGTTTGGCGCTGCTGCCGTCGCTGAGACGGACGCTGTCCAGATGCACGTCCACAATGATGCCATGGTATTTATCCTCTCTGCCCATGCGCTCTTCAAAATATTCCATGGTGAAGACCCCCTTGATGGTGTGTGTCATATAATCAAAATGATTTACATAACTGGCATTAGAAGTATATCACAGGCGAAAAGAGATTGCCATATTTTTTTGCCCCCATCGGGCAAAAAAACCATGGGCAAAAATGACGAAAAATAGCCTGAAAAATTGTAAGGCAGGGGAGGCCGGCGGGGCGGAGACGGCTAATTCACAAAAATTACTTTTATTCCCGGCTCCGCTGTGTTATAATCAACAGGCCGCGAGCAGGAGAGGAAGTGAGGGCCGTGCCCAAACAGACGGGGAAAAAGGAAATATGCGCGAACCGCAAGGCCTTTCACGAGTATTTCGTGCTGGAGCGCTACGAGGCGGGCATTGAGCTGGCGGGCACGGAGGTCAAGTCCATCCGGGCCGGGCAGGTGAATCTGAAGGATTCCTTCTGCACCGTGAAGGACGGGGAGCTCTTCGTCCGGGGCATGCACATAAGCCCCTATGAGCACGGCAACATCTTCAACAAGGACCCTGTGCGCCCCCGCCGCCTGCTGATGCACAAGCGGGAGATAATGAAACTCAACAGCCGCATAATGCAGGACGGGGTGGCCCTGGTGCCCCTGTCCCTGTATTTCAAGGACAGCCGGGTGAAGCTGGAGCTGGGCCTGTGCAAGGGCAAGAAGCTCCACGACAAGAGGGACAGCGAGGCGGACCGGCAGTCCAAACGGGATATCGACAGAATAATGAAGGAGAGGAACTACCGATGAGCAATCCAATAGTCACCTTTGAAATGGAAAACGGCGGAGTCATGAAGGCGGAGCTCTACCCGGAGACGGCCCCCAACACCGTGAACAACTTCATCTCCCTGGTGAAGAAGGGCTTTTATGACGGGCTCATTTTCCACCGGGTCATCCCCGGCTTTATGATCCAGGGGGGCGACCCCAAGGGCAGCGGCGTGGGCGGCCCCGGCTACTGCATCAAGGGCGAGTTCATGGCCAACGGCTTTGCCAATAACCTGAAGCATGAGCGGGGAGTTTTGTCCATGGCCCGCACCATGGCCCCCAACTCTGCCGGCAGCCAGTTCTTTGTGATACACGAGGACTCTCCCCATCTGGACGGCCAGTACGCCGCCTTCGGCAAAGTCATCGAGGGCATAGAGGTGGTGGATGAGGTGTGCAAGGTCCGCACCGATTATAATGACCGGCCCCGGATACCCCAGGTGATGAAGAAGGTCACCGTGGAGACTTTCGGCGTGGACTATCCCGAACCCGTCACCGAGTGAGAGAATAGACGGTCAGGGAATAAATAAGCCTTTGAGCCTCAAAAGCTCCGCATTGCCCCAAGGGGCGGTGCGGAGCGGGAGAGCCTATAATATCTTCATATGGGGATGTAAGGGTTTCGACGGGGGTGTGGAGGCAGGAATAGCGGGCGGATGCGCCTACCATCCATAAAATGGGCAGCTTTATAAATTAAAGAACAACGACAAACCTGTTCTTCTCGCTGCTTAATTAGCGAGCGTCCCACCCGGGAGGACCACGGCCCGGGATGGGGCGTCGATCAGTGGTGAACGTGAGCAGGCAAAGCTTTGAGCCTGCCATGTATAATGAAGCTACCGAACCCGGGAGAGTGACGGCTCCCGCCCGGGGGAGGGAATCCAAATAACCGTCTGCGCCCGGAGAAGTTCCTGTTAAAGCGCTTTCGGACGGGGGTTCAACTCCCCCCATCTCCACCAAACAAACAAATCCCGGAGTTAATAAAAACTCCGGGATTTCCTTATTTTTCAGCACTTTTGAGCCGTTTTCAAAACCAATTTGTTCTGGGCCTGTAAGCAAAAACTAACAATGTTAATGCAGGTTTAACGGCAAAATTGGTAATGAAATTGGTAATGACTCAGGCGTTGAGCATTGCCAGCATATGCCTAATCCGGGCGATGTGGTCAACCATTTTCTCATGCTCCCAGTCCAAGATAGCTTTCATTGACTCCGGGGCCTCGCGGCCTTCGGAGATATAAATTTTAGTAATGCGCTCGGCTTCCTCTATGGTAAAGCTTTTTCCTTGGCATTGATAATCCGCAAGTCACTTGCTATAATGCAGTTAAGGTATGATTTATATGACCTTCGGAGAAAGATTAAAGAAAATATGGCATGAAAGAGTACTGAATTATCCTGAGCTGACTGATAAAATAAATTAGACCAAACAAACGGGCTTTATTTTTGAAACAGGCATAGTTAGTATCCGATAAAATGTGGAGCAGGAGATTTGGCTAAACATAAATCTGATTTATATGTAATGTATAAAAAATGATAACACTCAGCTGCCGGCAGAGAACCTCAGCTTGTATATTTTTTATAAGTCCGGTAAGAAAAATTCGTAACAATTTCCAAAATTCGTAGGGGAGTATTGACAAAAAAACTGAGATTCTGATATAAAAAATACAGTAATATATTTGCTGCTTTATTTGTGTGGCTACCCATAAGGTTGTCAGGAAGCAAGTAAAATCCAGTAGTATGGCACTTTGTGCCGTGCTGCTGGTTTTTTGTTTTTAAT
>DBFSDV010000065.1:0-2741 GCA_048417135.1 Candidatus Limivicinus sp.
GTCTGGCTGCGGCTCTCTCCGCTGCCGTCGTTCTTGTAAAAACTCACCACATGGTCGGCGTACTTCTGCCACTGGGCGTACAGGGTGGTGTTGCCGTAGAAGGTAGCATAGCCCCCGTCACTGTAGCTTGTTCCCCTGCCGTCGGCCCTGGTGTTCCAGCCGGTGAAGTAATAGCCCTCCCTGGTAAAGCTGTTATTAGGCAGCCTTGTGGACTGCCCCTCCGTCACCGTCATGCTGCCCATGCTGCCGCTGCCTCCGTTAGAGTCAAAGCTCAGGCTGTAGCTCTTCGGGGCTTCATTCCATATTGCCTTCAGATATATTGCGCCGTACATTGCCGACAGCGACTGCTCCACACTGCCCAGGGGCAGCAGGCCGCTGTACTTGCTCTCGTCATATTTCCAGCCGCCGAAGACATAGCCCTCCTTCTCCGCCTGGGGCAGGCTGGACATGGGCACACTGCCCCCGTCCTCTGCATAGGTGGGGTAGCCGCTGCCTATTATTCTGCCGCCGTCGGCGTTGTAGTTTATGGAGTGGTATGGGGTAAAGGGTATATTGTCCTCATAGTTTATGGTGCCCCATACCCAAAATCCCACATGGCTCACATAGTTGTAATCTATCTGCCAGGCTATGCCTGGGTTCTCCGCAAAGGTCTGGGACACCAGGCTCCTGGTGCGCCCGGAGGGGAACTGCAGGGCTATATCCACCGTGCCCTCTCTGGCATACACATACATGGGATAGCCGGTGCCGTCACCCAGGACCAGGCGCAGCTTGAAGTTATATTCCTTGTCCACCTCTATGGGGCCTGATGGGCTCCACTCTGCCGTGACTATGGTATTGGGGACATAGTTCACTGCCGTTGTAGGCATGGTGCCGCCGGGCTGGGGGACCATGAACACGGAGTTCACCTGGCTCACAAAGCCCGCCGGTTCTCCGTTATTGCTCGCTGCATAAGCGCCGCTGGGGAAAGCCGCCAACAGGCAGACGGCGCACAGCAGCCCCGCCAGATATTTTCGTATCCGCTTCATCTGTACCTCCTTATGTATAGGATTATAATGATTCAGCGCCCGGAGAACCGGGCGCTGAATCTGTCATGTTCAGGGCTGTACATCTATGATTTTAAAGCTGAAGGTCAGGGTGTCGGTGTAGGTGCCTGCGGCCTTGGCGGTGCCCACCTTCACGCCTATGCTGCCGGTGAAGCCCTGGTATACCGCCTCAGAGTCCAGAGTCTCCAGGATGACGGAACCGGCGGAGGAGTTGGGATTCTTCACTTCTCCCTTGTAGGACAGCACATAGTTCAGAAGCTGGCCGCCGCTGCCGTTGAGCAGACGGTAGCTCTTGCCGGAGTCGTCGTAGTGCTTGCCTGCGTTGACGCTCATCTGCAGGGCCTTGTCTCCGGGAATGACCGAGTCGGGCTTCACGCCGATGTCCATGTCGCCCTCCCCGGTGTCAGGGTCTACCTCCAGGTCGCCGCCGTCGGGGATGACTATAACATAGTTGGAGTCCACTACATAGCTCACCTCCATGTCCTGAGAGGCAGGGGTGGCGGCAAAGGCCGAGACAGACAGGGCCAGCATCATGGCCAATACCAGGCTTACGGATATTATTTTCTTCATCTATAAATTCCTCCTTTTATCATTCAACTATAAGTATCGTCTCTATGTCTGCGTTGTTGGTGGGGCTGTTGTCCGGCAGCCGGTAGGGCTGGACGTGGACAGTGGCCTCATACTCCCCGGCCTCCAGAGGGCGGGACAGCTCCAGCTTCAGGGCGCTCTCTCCGGGCCGGATAAGACCTGTCTCCGCCAGAGACTCAGTCTCGCCCTTCAGGTACAGGGTAAAGCTCATGTTGTAGCGGTCCTTGTTGTCTGCGGGATTTTCCAGGTTCACGTCCACCAGCTTCTCCCCGGCCTTTATGCGTATGCTGCCCCAGCCGAGTATGGCTATGCCGCCGCTGTCCTCCTCAGTCTCCGCCTTCTCCGGGGCAACATAGGTGCCGGAATAGGGGTCTACGGTAAGGCCCATGCCCTCCTCCTCTTTTTCCATGGGCTTGATGCTCACCACCGTCACCAGGGCTATGGCCGCTGCCGCCAGCACCAGGGCGGCCACGCCGTATTTTATGAGGCTCTTCTTATTCATCGGTGTATTCTGTCCTTTCCTTGTTCTTCACATAGCAGAACAGCCCTATCCCTGCCAGCAGGCTGCCGGAGGCGATAAGGCCGTAGAGCATGATATTGGATTCGTCCCCGGTCTTGGGCGGCTGTCCCTTGCCGGGGTGGGGCGTTGCGCTGGGCGTGGGGCTGGAGGATGCCTTGGGCAGCATATCCTCCGTCACGGTGTAGCTTATCTCCACGTCCTTGCTGCCGTCGGCATAGGCCGGGCGGCTGAAAACCTGGCCGAAAAGCAAAAGGGCGCAGAGCAGTATGAGAAACCGTCTGCGTCCTCTGGGTATGGTCTTTGTCAACTTGATACCTCCAATCCTGTTTTGATTTCTGCTGTGGCTTTTACCTGCCTCACCTCCTCTTGTGTCCTGATTGTGCTGCGTTCCGGGGCAAAGGGGCAGAGGGTGTAGCGACAGAAGCGGTCTCTGCGGTAGGGCTGATGGTACAGGCAGCGGCGGCACTCCGGGTATTTTCCGTCCACACCGCTGTCGTAGTGGTCATGCCCCGGCTTCTCCTGCATCATCCGCTCAAAGGCCCTGTGCTCCCTGTTGGAAAAAAATATGTGCATCACCTCCCTTCATAGGC
>DBFSDV010000066.1:0-22781 GCA_048417135.1 Candidatus Limivicinus sp.
CCCTTGCAATCCGTACATAATTCTGATATTATATCAAGGCATTTCGCACGGGAGTGGACTTTCCCCCATGTGGCTTCGGTTTCGGGGCTTGGTGGAGGGGTTGAAGCTCCCGGAGGAAAATAACAAAATCTGGAGGAAATCAAATGTCAGTAGTATCCATGAAGCAGCTGCTGGAAGCCGGTGTCCACTTCGGTCACCAGACCCGCCGCTGGAACCCCAAGATGGCCGAGTACATTTACTGCGAGCGCAACGGCATCTACATCATCGACCTTGCCAAGACCGTGAAGAAGCTGGAAGAGGCTTATGACTTCGTCCGTGAGCTGTCCGCTAACGGCCAGTCCATCCTTTTCGTCGGCACCAAGAAGCAGGCCACCGATTCCGTGAAGGAAGAGGCCAGCCGCGTGGGCATGCACTACGTGAACGCCCGTTGGCTGGGCGGCATGCTCACCAACTTCAAGACCATGCGCACCCGTGTTGACCGCCTGGCTCAGCTGAAGAAGATGCAGGAGGACGGCACCTTCGACATGCTGCCCAAGAAGGAAGTCATGAAGCATCTGGGTGAGATGGCCAAGCTGGAGAAGTACCTGGGCGGCGTCAAGGACATGAAGAAGCTCCCCGGCGCTCTGTTCGTGGTGGACTCCCGCAAGGAGCACAACGCCATCGCCGAGGCCCGCAAGCTCCACATCCCCATCGTGGCCATAGTCGATACCAACTGCGACCCCGATGAAGTGGATTACGTCATCCCCGCCAACGACGACGCTATCCGTGCCATCCGCCTCATAGCCGCCACCATGGCCAACGCAGTGCAGGAAGGCCGTCAGGGCGTTGACGCCGAGGCCGAGACCGAGGCTGCCGCCGTTGAGGCTGAGGCCGCCGCTCCCGCTGAGGAGTAATATAAACCAAATTCGGGGCGTCGGCGCCTTCGCCCACGCCCCTTTTCTTGAGAAAATTTACAGGAGGAATGATTAAAATGGCATTTACCGCTCAGGATGTTAAGACTCTCCGTGAGATGACAAATGTTGGTATGATGGACTGCAAGAAGGCCCTCACCGAGACCGACGGCGACATGGACAAGGCCGTTGAGTGGCTGCGTGAGAAGGGCCTGGCCAAGGCCGCAAAGAAGGCCGGCCGCATCGCTGCCGAAGGCATGGCTTATGCCCGTGTCTGCCCCGAGACCGGCGTGGGCGCCGTGGTGGAGGTCAACTGTGAGACCGACTTCTGCGCCAAGAGCGACCTGTTCGTGGCCTTCGTCAAGGACATCTGCAAGGTGGTCCTCACCGACGCTCCCGCCGATGTGCCCGCCCTGATGAACTGCAAGTACCCCGGCAGCGAGCTCACCGTGGCCGAGATCCTCCCCGAGAAGGTCATGTCCATCGGCGAGAACCTGCAGATCCGCCGCTTCGCCCGCTTCGACAAGAACACCAGCGTGGCCTATGTCCATGCCGGCGGCAAGATCGGCGTGCTGGTGAATCTGGCCGTTGAAGGCGGCATCGACGCCACCGAGATCGGCAAGGACGTCGCCATGCAGATAGCCGCTCTCAACCCCCGCTTCTGGGACAAGAGCAATGTGACCCAGGACGTCCTGGACGAGGAGAAGAAGATAGCCCTGGCCCTCATGGACCAGGACCCCAAGATGGCCTCCAAGCCCCAGCAGGTGAAGGAGAAGATCGTCATGGGCAAGATGAACAAGTTCTACGAGGAGAACTGCCTGCTGCAGCAGGAGTTCGTCAAGGACAACTCCATGACCGTGGAGAAGTATATCGCCAGCGCCGCCAAGGCCCTGGGCGGCTCCGTGAAATTCGTGGACGCCGTTCGCTTCATGAAGGGCGAGGGCATCGAGAAGAAGGAAGAGGACTTCGCCGCCGAAGTGGCCGCTCAGATGAACATGAGCAAGTGAGGCCCCGCTCCTAAATCTCATAGCTAATAAGGAAACCCGCCGCAGAACTTGGAAAGTCTGCGGCGGGCTCTTTTATACCTTTTTCTTTGGCCTCGGCCCCGGCGTCCGTCCGCCGGGAATGTCCCGGACTAGGCCAGCAGCGTTGCGGGGAAGCCTGTTTATATGGGCATGGTGCGGCCGCCGGGCCTCAGATAATGCCCATGGCCTTTGCCTCGTCCTCGCTCCGGTTGTTCAGCTCCAGCAGCGTGCCGTCCTCCCTGTACTCGTTCAGCTTCCGGTTTATATAGTCGCACAGGCCGTCGTTGCCTTTCATGAGGATAAAGCCTACTCCCTTGATTTCCGGATTGACGATGTCATACTCGCACTGGCAGATCTGTCGGTTGATTATGGCCTGTGTAAGGATGTCGGCAAAGGCCTTGTCAAAGGTGCTGAACACTGCGGCGTCCACCTCGCCGGACAGCAGCGCCTCCAGCACCGCATCATTGTCCGCATAGCCCAGCACCTCCGCTTCGGGATACTGCAGGGCGGCGTTGGTCTCCTGGACCGTGGCCTTTACCGCAGCGATGCGGGCTGTGGACAGTTCTTCCTCGCTGTCAATGATGGGCTTGGTGGGGTCCTGGGGGTCGGCCCGAAGGAAGACCTCGTCACCCTCAATGTCCGTGACCAGGATGTTGTCGGTCATGGTGAAGCGCTCCAGGCGCTCCTCGGTGATGCTCCAGACGTTGGCCGACAAGTCCGCCTCGCCCTTTTCGGCGGCTACCAACTGCTCCTCTGCCACGTCGTAGAACACGAACTTCAGCTCCACCCCCAGGTCGTCGGCAAGCTGCTGGCAGACAAAGGGCACATAGCCGGAGGGCTGCCCGGCCCGGTCGGCATATTCCTCCATCCCCTCCGGCACCCGATAGCTCATCTTACTGTTCTCGGACTGCAGCGCCACCAGCAGCGTGCCCCGCTCCTGTATTTTTTCCAGGGAATGATACTCCAGCGCCGTCTCCGGAATGGGCGTGGGCTGGGGAGTTTCCGTGGGGTTGTTCTGGCTCACGGCCGTTTCGGCAGGTACGCTCTCCTCCACGGCAGTCTCTTTCCCGCAGGCTGCAAAGCACAGGAATATAGACAGAGCCAAGGCTATCGCCATCACTTTTTTCAGCATTTTCATTTCCTCCATATTTAACATTGCGCATTACCGCATTTTTATGATACATGCAAATCTCCCGCTTTTGCAGTTCCTAGGTGCGCCATTCCTTCAAAAGCCGGGGTTCCTAAGTGCGCCATTTTGCCAAACAGGCAAAAAAATACCGCCTCCCCCGTGGGAAGCGGCATTTCAGCTTGTCAAAGAAGGCTAGGCCTTCTTTGACAAAAAGAGCTCGCACTTCGCTTCATGCCTCGGTTGCACGCCTACGGCGTACAATTCGACACTCAGCTCCGTGAGAAGTGTTTCCGCGACGCGCATGTCGCCGCGGAAAACGATTGAATTTATTTTTTCGCCGGGTTGAAAAAACTCTGCGAGGCTTTTTTGAAAGTCTCAGCCGTCCGCCCGGCTCTGCCGGGCGGACGGCTGGATTTTACGGATGCTTTGCGCCCCGGGGACTCACTTGTGGATGCCGGGGAAGAAGAGGGCGATGGTGCCGGGCCCCACATGGGAGCCGGTGACAGGCTCATAGCAGACGGTGAGGCACTGACCGGTAAAGCCGTTCTCCTTCAGCTTGGAGAGGAGGTAGTCGGTGCCCGCCTCGTCGTCGGCATGGGCTATGCCGATGAGGGCGCTCTTGTCGGCGCAGAGCTTGCCGTAGCGCTCGGCCAGATTGTTCAGGGC
This sequence comes from Candidatus Limivicinus sp., assembly GCA_048417135.1. GTDB lineage: Bacteria > Bacillota > Clostridia > Oscillospirales > Oscillospiraceae > Limivicinus. Next base: position 3,711 of record DBFSDV010000066.1, read on the forward strand.
GTTCTTCCGGCCCCGCACCTTGCCGCAGAGGATGATGTGGCCGCTGTCGTCCCCCTGGAGGATGGGCTTTATGTTCAGCACGCTGCCTATGACGGCGGCGGTGCCGCTGATGCGGCCGCCCTTGCGCAGGTATTTCAAATCGTCCACGGTGAAATACTGGCACATGTTGGGCCGCAGGGCGTGGAGCATGGAGCTGACGGCGTCGAAGCTTTCCCCCCGCTCTATCATCTCGGCCGCTTCCAGGACCATGAGGCCCTCGCCCAGGGATGCGGCATAGGTGTCAAAGCTGAGTATGCGCTGCCCGGGATACTGCTCCGCCAGCTCCGCCGCCGCCACGGCGGCTATGGAGGCGGTGCCGCTGATGCCGCCGGACATGCCGATATATATCACGTCGTTGCCCGCTCGGAGCTCCGGCTCGAAGGCCTCGTTGAACTTGGCCATGTTGATAAGCCCGGTCTTCACGTCCGCCCCGTCCCGCATGGAATTATAAAAGGCGACGCCGTCAAAATCCGTCTCGGCGGAATAATCGGCGGCAATGCCGTTCACGGTGTACTCGAAGGGGATGACCTGAATGCCGTACTTGTGGATGAAGCCAATGGGCAGGTTTGCAGAGGTATCAGTAAATAGCTTTATCATTGCTTGAATCTCCTTTGCCGGGAATGGGGCGCGAAGGCCCTGTCTCATACGTCACTATACTAAGACCGGCCAAAGGAAAATGCAAACTATTAAAAGGCCGCCCTCTCTATTGAAGGCGGAGCGGAGGAAAAGCTCCGTAGAGTGGGACTCTACGGAGAGTAGAGTTCGGCCTTTCCCCCAAATTCGCCTGCCGCCGCGGGAAATATGCGGCAGGAAAACGGGCGCCGCTTCGGGGCGGAGAGGCCGGACCGGGGGACGGCCACTAAAGTATTGTCAAAAAAATCGCAAATCTTATAAAAAGGGACTTCCTTTTTGAGTCAAGTGGTGTTATATTAACATGACGGAAGGAATGTATAAATAAAAGTATCTAGTTTACTAGGTCTGGCATTGGAGGTGAAACGGTGGAACATTCATCGGATGTTTTGTTTTCCATCGGACCGGTTGAAATAACCGGGGTGCTGGCCACCATTTGGGTGATAATAGCGCTGCTGGCGCTGCTGTCATGGCTGGCCACCAGAAAAATGAAGGACGTGCCCGGACCCCTGCAGAACCTGGCGGAGATGGCCGTGAGCAAGCTACAGTCATATTTTGCGGGAGTGATGGGGGAGAAGCTGGCCAAAAAGTATTTCCCCCTTATGGCCACCTTCTTCATATTTATCATCGTATGCAACTATTCAGGCCTGCTCCCCGGGGCGGGACATCTCAAAGGCTTCTCCGTTCCCACGGCGAGCCTGTCCGTCACGGCGGCCCTGGCCATCATAGGATTCTTTGCCATCCACACCGTGGGTTTCAAGGAACAGGGACTGGTGGGCTATCTGAAGTCCTTCCTCAGTGTGCTGCTGCCCCTGACTATCGTGGAGATGTTCGTAAGGCCCTTTTCCCTGGCCCTGCGTCTTTTCGGCAACCTCTACGGCGAGGAAATGGTCACGGAACAGCTCTACGGCATCTTCCCCATACTGGTGCCTCTGGTCATGCAGGTGCTCAGCCTGCTGTTCTGTATGATTCAGGCCCTGGTGTTCACCATGCTGCTGTCCATCTACATCTCGGAAGCGGCAGGGGAAGACTGAGAGCGCAAAGCCCAAACAGAAAAACAACACAACTTTTTAATTGGAGGATATACAAATGGAAACCGGTATTATCGCATTAGCAGCTGCAATAGCCATCGCTCTGAGCACCCTTGGCCCCGGCATCGGCCAGGGCATTGCCGCATCCAAGGCCATGGAGGCCATCGCCCGCCAGCCTGAGGCAGGCAAGGACATCCGCTCTACACTGATACTCGCCCTGGGACTTATGGAAGCTCTGACCATCTACGGTCTGCTTATCGCTTTCATGCTGGTGGCAAAGATTTGACCGGCGGAGCCGGGGATAAGGAGAAGCGGACATGCTGACCATCAACATTTCTGAGCTGCTGCTCACTGTCCTGAGCTTCTTTGTACTTATGTTCCTGCTCAACAAGCTCCTGTACAAACCGGTCATCAGCTTCAGGGAACAGAGGCAAAAGCGCATGGACGACTGCCGCCGGCAGGAGGAGCTCGCCAAGGAGAAGCTGGCCCAGACCCGGAAGGAGCTGGACTGCCGCAGGAGCGACAGCCTGAAGCAGGGGGAGGACATGCTTTCCCAGGCCAGGGTGCAGGCCCAGCAGGAGGCGGAGGAGATCGCCAAGCAGGCTGAGCTCCAGGCGGAGGAAAAAATGCAGCAGGCCGCCCGGGATGCGGAAGAGCTGCGCCGGGCCGGGAGCAAGGCCCTGGAGGAGCAGCACGGCAAGCTGGCCGCCGTCTTGGCGGACAGGCTGTGCCACTGACGGGCGGAGCCTATACCCATGATTTGTAAAGATTATTTGCAGGAAGGAGGGTGACTGTGTATGGGTGGATGGAACATTTGGTTTGCACTTATAAACTTTGCAATACTGGTCTTTCTGCTGGTCAAATTCGGCAAAAAGACTGTGGTTGACAGCATCAACGGCAACCGGCAGGAGATCAGCCGGGAGCTGGACAAGGCAAAGGCGGCAGAGGAAAACGCCCGGAACATAACACAGACCCTTGAGGATATGGACGCCGAAAACGAGAGCCAGTGCCGGGATATCCTGGACCAGGCCAGGGAGCGTTCAAAAAGCAGCCTGGAGCAGAGCGCCCGGGAGAGCAAGGCCCTGGCCGACAGCCGGCTCAGGGAAGTCAGCCAAGACATTCTCAGCCTGAGGCAGCAGACCCTGGCCCAGCTGAGGGACGAGAGCGGCGCACAGCTTATCGGCCGGGCCGAGGAGATGCTTAAGAGCGAGGCCTACGCGGAAAAGCGCAAGGCTCTGGACCGGAGTTTTGCGGATAAACTGGAGAATGAACTTCAGCTCACCGCCAACGACAAGGCTAAACTCCGCTGGGGCGACAGCCTGAACGCCACGCTGTGGTATTACGACAGCCTGGAGGGAGAGCTGCTGGGCAGGATCAATAAGCTCCTTACGGAGAAAACCGAAGGGCGCTTCAGCCTGGAGACCAGGCAGGATGCCAGCCTCATCGGCGGGCTCCGACTGAAGCTGGAAGACACCGTCTATGACGGCACCCTAAGACATATGCTCCGCCGCCTTGAGAGCGATATCGCTTCCGACAAGGCCCCACTGGATGACCTTTCGGGCTATTTCCTGGACAAGTTCAGCACCGTTTCCACCGACCTGGACTGCTACCAGACCGGCGTGGTGTACAGCCTGGGCGACGGCATCTGCCATATAAAGGGTCTGTCCGACGTTATGGCCGGCGAGCTGGTCAGATTTAAAAACGGCCAGCTGGCCATGGTAATGGACATAGAGAAAAACCAGGTCAGCGCTATGCTCCTGGACAATTACGAAGAGATCCACGAGAACAACCAGGTCCGCCGTACCGGCAGGGTCATCGAAGTGCCCGTGGGCGAGGAGCTCATAGGCCGTGTTGTAGACGCCATGGGCCATCCCATTGACGGCAGAGGACCCATCCGCACTACACAGACCAGACCTATTGAGTCCCCCGCTCCCGGCATCATAGCCAGAAAGCCGGTCCATGTGCCTCTCCATACCGGTATCAAGGCCATAGACGCTCTGGTCCCCATAGGCCGGGGCCAGCGCGAGCTCATAATCGGCGACAGGAAGACCGGCAAGACCTCCATCGCCATAGACACCATTATCAACCAGAAGGGCAAGGACGTCATCTGCATCTATGTGGCCATAGGCCAGAAGGACTCTACCGTTGCCGGCATCGTTGCAAAGCTCAGAGAGCTGGGCGCCATGGACTACAGCATCGTTGTCAGCGCCATGGCCTCCGACCCGGCAGCCATGCTGTACCTGGCGCCCTATACCGGCGCCTCCATGGGCGAATACTTTATGTATAAGGGCCGCCATGTGCTCATAGTATACGACGACCTTTCCCGCCATGCGGCGGCTTACCGTGAGATCAGTCTGCTGCTCCACCGCCCGCCAGGGCGTGAGGCCTACCCGGGCGACGTGTTCTATCTCCACTCCAGACTGCTGGAGCGGGCCGCCTGCCTCAATGATGAAAACGGCGGCGGCAGCCTGACCGCTCTGCCCATTGTGGAGACTCAGGCCGGGGACATCTCCGCCTACATTCCCACCAACGTCATCTCCATAACCGACGGACAGATATTCCTGGAGGAATCCCTCTTCAACTCCGGCGTGCGCCCGGCCATCAATGCCGGCCTCTCCGTGAGCCGTGTGGGCGGCGACGCCCAGCCCAAGGCCATGAAGCAGTTCGCCTCCCGCCTGAGGATGGACCTGGCCCAGTACAGGGAGCTGGAGAGCTTCTCTCAGTTCGGCTCCGATCTGGACAAGGCCACCAGGGACGCCCTGAACCGGGGCAGAAAGCTCACGGAGCTGCTCAAGCAGAAACGCTTCGACCCGCGCACCGTGACGGAAGAGGTGGTGGCCATATTTGCCGCCAGCGAGGGCTTCATGGACGAGCTGGAAAACCAGCATGTGGACGAATTTGAACGGCGGCTCACCGACTATGTCTACGAGCATGAGCCGGAGCTTTGCGCCGTCATCGACGGGGGCAGCAAGCTGGACAAGGAGCAGATAGCCCAGCTGCGCAGTACCATAGAAAAATTCAAGGGGGATTTTCTCCCCTGAACCGGCAAAAAACACCTGAAGGGAGGTGTGGCCTTTGGCGAGCATCTACGAAATAAAAGGCAGAATAAAGAGCGTTGAAAGCACCGAAAAGTTGACCAAGACCATGAAGCTGGTTTCTACCGCAAAGATGCACCAGACCCAGAGCAGGCTCTACAAGATGGAAGGCTTTGCGGAAAAATGCCGCCAGGCTATGGGCATGGTTATCTCGGACGCCAGCGCGGAGGACTGCCTCCTGACGGTCAAAAGAGAGATACAAAAAACCTGTTATGTGTTGTTTATTGGAAACCGGGGCCTGTGCGGCGCCTACAACACGGACATAGTCAAATACCTGAGCTCCCTGATAGACTGCGAAGAAAAAGAATACTGCACAGTAATATGCGGCCGTTGGAACAGTGAGTACGGCCCGACCAAAAAGCTCAATGTCCTGCGCTTATTTGACGATATAGAGGATGTGCCCTCCCAGGAGAAAACCACGGAGCTGTCCGCTTTTCTGAAAGAGCTGTATATCAGCGGCCGGACCGACCGCATAGTCCTGGTCTATCAGAAACGGGCTGCCATGAGCCAGCGCCCCCGGCAGCTGCAGATGCTGCCCATAGAGGTGCCGGAGGAGGGAACGTCAGGGGAGTTTATTTTTGAACCGGATAAGCTCAGCCTGCTGAACACCCTCGCCGGCATGTATGTGGACAGCACGGTGGCAATGATACTGTTGGAGGCCAAAGCCAGCGAGCACTTCGCCCGCATGACCGCCATGACCAACGCCATAGACAACGCCGACGAGCTGCTGCATGAGCTGAGCCTGACTTTGAACAGGACACGCCAGGCCAAAATCACCACGGAGATCTCCGAGATAGTGGGCGGGGCCAATGCCCTGCGGAATGGAGAATAGAATGGAAAAAGGAACTATATGTAAAGTTGTTGGACCTGTGGTGGATGTCCGCTTCCCTAAGGGCAAGCTCCCATCCATCTATGATGCGGTGGAGCTGGAAGGGCCTAACGGCACGGTCACTGCGGAAGTGGTGCAGGAGCTGGGCGGCTACAATCTGCGCTGCATAGCCATGGCCTCCACCGACGGACTGTCCCGGGGCTGCCAGGTGACGCCTACCGGCCAGCCCATAGAGATGCCCGTGGGGGAAGGGACCCTGGGCCGCATGTTCAACGTGCTGGGCCAGCCTATAGACGGGAAGGGTGAGGTGAAAGCCAAAGAATACCGGCCCATCCATCAGGCGCCCCCCAGCTTCACCGACATAGTGCCGGCGGAAAACATGCTGGAGACGGGCATCAAGGTGGTGGACCTGCTCACCCCCTATGCCAAGGGCGGCAAGATAGGCCTCTTCGGCGGCGCCGGCGTGGGCAAGACCGTGCTTATCATGGAGCTTATCCGAAACGTGGCCTATGAGCACGGCGGCTACTCCGTCTTTGCCGGCGTGGGGGAGCGCAGCCGTGAGGGTAACGATTTGTGGAACGAGATGACCGACTCCGGCGTGGTGGAGAAGACCGCCCTGGTCTATGGCCAGATGAACGAGACTCCCGGCGCCAGGCTCCGGGTGCCCCTCTCCGCCCTCACCATCGCCGAGTATTTCAGAGACATACAGCACCAGGACGTGCTGCTGTTCATTGACAACATCTTCCGCTTTATCCAGGCGGGCTCCGAAGTCTCCGCCCTGCTGGGCAACATGCCCTCCGCCGTGGGCTACCAGCCCACCCTGGCCACGGAGATGGGCTCCCTGGAGGAGCGCATCGTGTCCACCCGCAAGGGCTCCATCACCTCCGTCCAGGCCGTGTACGTGCCTGCCGACGACCTGACCGACCCGGCCCCCGCCACCACCTTTGCCCATCTGGACGCCACCACCGTGCTGTCCCGCTCCATCTCTGAGCTGGGCATCTACCCGGCGGTGGACCCCCTGGCCTCCACCTCCCGCATGCTGGAGGCGGACATCGTGGGAAACGAGCACTACAAGACGGCCAGAGCCGTCCAGGAGGTATTGCAGAAATACCGGGAGCTCCAGGACATCATCGCCGTGCTGGGCATGGACGAGCTGAGCCACGAGGACAAGCTCACCGTGAACAGGGCCCGGCGTATACAGCGCTTCCTGTCCCAGCCCTTCCATGTGGCGGAAAACTTCACCGGCATGCAGGGCAGATACGTGCCTCTGCAGGAGACCATAAAGGGCTTCCAGGCCATACTGGGCGGGGACGTGGACGACCTGCCGGAGCAGGCCTTCATGCTGTGCGGCACCATCGACGAGGTCATTGCCAAACGGAAGGATTACTGAGGTGACGCCATGGCCAATGAAATTCATCTCAGCGTCAGCACCGCCTACGGCGACAGCTTTGAAAGCTATGCGGACTATGTGAAGCTGCCCACTGCCTTCGGCAGCCTGGGCATACTCCGGGGCCACTGCGACATGCTCTGTGCCGTCGCCCCCGGCGTGGTGAGCTACAGGGCGGAAGGCGAGACCGGCAGTTTGAAGGTCGGAGAAGGCGTGGCCACCGTGTCCAAAAATGAGGTCTTACTGCTGGTATCCAGCATAGAACATGAATAGGAAATCACCCCCGGGTCCGGAGCGCTTGGACCCGGGGGTGATTTTGTATTCATGGATAATTTACTAAAAGCCAATAATAATGAACTTAAATCAAAGCAATCATATATTTATTTCGTCATTTTGCAATTTGCAACCTGGCAAATATCGGCACTATTGTTCATTGACGGATTTCTCCGGGTGGTGATAGAATATAAGTGCGGGAATGCCGCGGCAGGAAGGAGCGCTGAAGGTGAAAAAGGTCTATGTTCTCATAGGTAATTACGGCAGCGGAAAAACGGAGCTGGCATTGAATTTCGCCTTTCAGGCTGCGGAGCTGGGCAAGCGCACGGAGCTTCTGGACCTGGATATGGTGAACACCTATTTCCGCCTGGCCGAGCACGGCAAGCTCACCGAGATGAAGGAGATACGCCTGGTATCTCCCAATTTCTCCTGCTCAGGAATAGAGACCCTGTCCCTGCCGGCGGAGGTGGCCTCCGCCTTTGACATGGATTGGGACACCGTGGTCTTCGACGTGGGCGGAGACGCCGTGGGCTCCACGGCCCTGGGCCGCTACCACCAGGACTTCATGGACCTGGAGGAGGGCGCCCTGGAGGTGCTCAATGTCATCAACATCCGCCGCCCCCTCTCCGGCACCGTGGATAAGATAATCAGGCTCCAGGAGGAGATGCAGGTCCACTCCCGGCTGAAGATAAGCGGCATGATAAACAACACCAATCTGGCCGAGGCCACCGGGCCGGAGGAGCTGAGGGACGGCTATGAGATGATAAAGCAGGTGTCGGAGCTCACCGGGGTCCCGGTGCTCTATACCTCCGGGAAAAAGCAGATGCTGGATATCTTCCTCTCCGAGGGCCACGACCCCAGGTTCATTGGCAGGCCTATGTACATAGACACCTATATGGCCCGTGACTGGAACAGCTGGATAAAAAGCCTTTAAATCGTATTGCCGGGCCGCGGGATAGCGGCCTTTTAAAAACAGTCAGCAATAACCGGAAAATCATAAAAGAAAAGAGGTAGAATCATGGTAAAGGTGACAATCAACGAGCTTGTTTGTAAGGGCTGCGGCCTGTGCGTCAGAGCCTGCCCCAAAGGTGTCCTCGCCCTTTCAAAAACAAAGCTCAACGCAAAGGGCTACCACCCCGCAGAGGTAGTGGAACCTGAGGCATGTATCGGCTGCGCATCCTGCGCCCGTACCTGCCCGGATGTGGCGATCCACATAGAAAAGGATTAAGGAGGAAATTAAAATGGCACTGACCCTTATGAAGGGTAGCGAAGCTATAGCTGAGGCCGCCATTCGTGCCGGCGCACGCTTCTTCTTCGGCTATCCTATCACTCCCCAGACTGAGATCCCGGAATACATGTCCGCCCGTATGCCTGAAGTGGGAGGCTGCTTCCTCCAGGCGGAGAGCGAAGTGGCGGCAATAAACATGGTCTACGGCGCAGCTTCTACCGGCGCCAGAGTCATCACCTCTTCCTCCAGCCCCGGCGTCAGCCTCAAGCAGGAGGGCATATCCTACTGCGCCGGCGCCCAGCTGCCCTGCGTAATCCTCAACGTCATGCGCGGCGGCCCCGGCCTGGGCAGCATCCAGGCTTCCCAGGGCGACTATAACCAGGCCACCAAGGGCGGCGGCAACGGCGACTACCACCTGATCACCTACGCCCCCGCGTCCATCCAGGAGGCCATCAATATCTTCGGCTTCGCCTTCGACAAGGCGGAGAAGTACAGAGTGCCCGTCCTCTTCCTGGCCGACGGCATCATGGCCCAGATGATGGAGCCGGTGGAGATGCCGGAGATGGTGGAGTACAAGGTGGACCCGGAGAAGAAACCCTGGGCCGCCACCGGCTGGAAGCCCGGCGACGACCCGGCCAAGAGAGCCGTCATCAACTCCCTGTACATCAACACCGAGGAGCTCACCGTCCACAACAACGAGCTGCAGGCCATCTATCGGGAGATAGAGAAGAACGAAGTGATGTACGAGGCCTATATGACCAAGGACGCCGACTATGTCATCACCGCCTTCGGCACCGTGGCCCGTATAGCCAAGTCCGCCGTCAATGAGCTGAGAGAAAAGGGCATCAAAGTGGGCCTCTTCCGTCCCATCACCGTGTGGCCCTTCCCCTATAAGGAGCTGAAGGAGGCCACCGTCAACGCCAAGGCCCTGCTGGATGTGGAGGCCAACGAAGGCCAGATGTGCCTGGATGTGAAGCTGGCCGTCAACGGCACTAAGCCCGTGGAATACTTCGGCCACTGCGGCAGCCTTATGCCCACTACCGGAGAGATCGTTGCAAAGATCCTCGAAATGAAGGAGGGTAAGTAAATGTCCGTCATATTTGAAAAGACTAAATATCTGACCGATAAGCCCTTCCACTACTGCCCCGGCTGCAACCACGGCATCATCCACCGCCTGGTGGCTGAGGCCCTGGAGGAGTCCGGCATGGGCGGCAACATCGTGGGTGTGGCTCCCGTGGGCTGCTCCGTTTTCGCCTACGACTATTTTAACGTGGATATGCTGGAGGCCGCCCATGGCCGCGCCCCCGCAGTGGCCACCGGCGTGAAGAGGGCCAAGCCCGACTCTCTGGTCTTTACCTACCAGGGCGACGGCGACCTGGCCTCCATCGGTACCGCCGAGGTGGTGCACGCCGCCCACAGAGGCGAGAAGATATGCACCGTCTTCGTCAACAACGCCATCTACGGCATGACCGGCGGCCAGATGGCCCCCACCACCCTTGTGGGCCAGCGCACAACCACCTCCCCCTACGGCCGCGACGAGGCCTGGTGCGGCGCTCCCATCAAGATGTCCGAGATGCTCTCGGAAGTGCCCGGCGCCTACTACATAGAGCGCTGCGCCGTGAACAACAACGCAAACATCATCAAGACCAAGAAGGCTATCAAGAAGGCGTTCCAGTACCAGATGGAAGGCAAGGGCTTCTGCATGATCGAAGTTCTCTCCACCTGTCCCACCAACTGGGGCCTCAGCCCTGTTGAGGCCATGAAGTGGCTGGAAGAGAACATGATCCCCTACTATCCTCTGGGCGTGTATAAAGATAAGGGGGCAGATAAGTAATGACGAAACAGTTTATATTTGCCGGCTTCGGCGGCCAGGGCATGCTGCTTATCGGCAAGTTTGTCGCCATGGCCAGTATGCTGGACGGAAAGCATGTGTCCTGGCTGCCCTCCTACGGCCCGGAGATGCGCGGCGGCACCGCCAACTGCTCGGTCATCGTCAGCGACGAGGACGTGGCCTCTCCCCTGGTGGATAAGGCCGACGTGGTGGTGGCCATGAACGCCCCGTCCCTGGATAAGTTCGAGGACAGCGTGAAGCCCGGCGGGCTGCTGGTCATCAACAGCTCCATCATCGACCGCAAGAGCGTGAGAGACGACATCAAGGTGGTCTACTGCGACGCCATGGGCATTGCCGAAGGCGTGGGCAATCCCAAGGGCGCAAACGTGGCAATCCTGGGGGCCATGCTGGAGAAGGAGCCCATAGTCAGCGTGGACACCATGGTGGAGGCCATACGTCTGGAGCTGGGCGAGCGGAAGATGAAATTCCTGGAGGGCAACAAGAAGGCTCTGCTGGCCGGCATGGAGGCCGCCAAAGGCTGAGAAAAATCCATAGGTTCATACCCAGTCCCCGGACCGTTAGGGTCCGGGGACTTTTTGCGCCTGTGCTCCGGGCAGGCCCGGAGTGTCAAAAGCGGGAAGGGTGACATATAATGCAGCGTAAAGCAGGTGGAACATCGTGGAAAGAAACATCGGACTCCACAGTCTGCGGCCCGGAGAGACGGCCCTGGTGAAATGCCTCGGCAGCAGCGGCGCACTGCGCCGCCGGCTGCTGGACATGGGCATGGTGGAGGGCACCAGAGTGGAGTGCCTGGGCATAAGCCCGGGAGGAGACCCCAAAGCCTTCCTGGTGCGGGGCAGCATGCTGGCCATCAGGGACAGGGACTGCAGGGACATCATAGTGAATAAATGCTGACAGCATATGCCGGGGCGGCCGGAAGGACCGCCCCGGTGAAAAATGGAAGGGAGGCAGCATGGGCCTGACCGTCACATCCACAGGCAGAGGCATAGGCCGGGAGGAGCTGCGCCTGCAGCGCCCCAGGCCGGAGGACAAGATAATAGCCCTGGCGGGCAACCCCAACGTGGGCAAGAGCACCATATTCAACAGCCTCACCGGCATGAAGCAGCACACCGGCAACTGGCCGGGCAAAACCGTTAGCAATGCCCGGGGCTACTGCCGGGGAGAGGACAGGGGCTATGTGCTGGTGGACCTGCCGGGGACCTACTCCCTGCTGGCCGACTCCCCGGAGGAGGAGCTGGCCCGGGACTTCATCTGCTTCGGCGGGGCCGACGCGGTGCTGGTGGTCTGCGACACCACCTGCCTGGAGCGGAACATGAACCTGCTGCTGCAGACCATGGAGACGGGCAGGCCGGTGCTGCTGTGCCTGAACCTGATGGACGAGGCCAGGGCCAAGGGAATACATATAGACCCGGAGAAGCTCCGGGAGCGCTTGAAAATTCCGGTGGTGACCACGGTGGCCAGAGACAAAAAAAGCCGGGAGAAGCTGCTGGAGGCCCTGGACGGGGCTTTCCGGAAACCTCCCCGGAGAGCCGAAGCGGATATCCTCTACCCGGAGCCCCTGGAGCGGGCCCTGGAACAACTGCTGCCTTTGGCGGGGGAGATAGAGGGCCTGGCTCCCCGCTTTATCTGCCTGCGGCTGCTGCTGTGGGAGATGGAGGAGCGGGTGGGCCCGGAGCTGCGGGAGGCGGCCAGAGAGCAGCGCCGGCAGCTGGCCGGGGAGGGCATAGACCGGGATAGGCTCCAGGATATGCTGGTGTCCAGCCTGGTGAAGAGAGGGGAGGAGCTCTGCCGGGGCGCCGTGGAAAACGGCCAGGGTGGCTACAGCCCAAGGGACAGGGCCATAGACCGGCTGCTCACCTCCAAGGTCTTCGGCTATCCCCTGATGCTGCTACTGCTGGCCCTGGTGTTCTATCTCACCATAAAGGGGGCCAACTACCCCTCCCAGTGGCTCAGCGCCGGGCTCTTTTACATATACGACCGGCTGCTGGAACTCTTTGCGTGGCTGGGGGCTCCGGCCTGGCTCACGGGCCTTGCCGTGGAGGGAGCCTATAAGACCCTGGCCTGGGTGGTGTCGGTGATGCTGCCGCCCATGGCCATCTTCTTCCCCCTGTTCACCCTGCTGGAGGATTCCGGCTACCTGCCCAGAATAGCCTACAATCTGGACAGACCCTTCTGCCGCTGCTCCTCCTGCGGCCGCCAGGCCCTGACCATGGCCATGGGCTTCGGCTGCAACGCCGCCGGGGTAGTGGGCTGCCGCATCATCAACTCCCCCAGGGAGCGGCTGCTGGCCATAATCACCAACAGCCTGGTGCCCTGCAACGGCCGCTTTCCCACCCTCATCGCCCTTATCAGCATGTTCCTGATAAGCGGGGGAGAAGGGGCCCTGCTGTCCGCTCTGGCCCTGACGGGGCTCATCCTCCTGGCTGTGGCCCTCACCCTCATGAGCACAAAGCTGCTGGGCATGACGCTGCTGAAGGGGGAGAGCTCCGCCTTCGTCCTGGAGCTGCCCCCTTACCGGAGGCCGGAGCTGGGGAAGGTGATAGTGCGCTCGGTGTTTGACCGGACCCTCTTTGTCCTGGGCCGGGCGGCGGCGGTGGCGGCCCCGGCGGGGGCGCTGCTGTGGCTGCTGGCAAATGTCCGCCTGGGCCAGGGAAACCTGCTCACCGCCCTGGCCGCAGGGCTGGAGCCTGTGGGCAGACTGCTGGGCATGGACGGGGTGATACTTTTGGCCTTTGTCCTGGGCTTTCCCGCAAACGAGATAGTGCTGCCCATAGCGGTGATGATATACGGCATGGGCAGCAGCCTCACGGAGCTGGGGGAGCTGACGGCGCTGAGGCCACTGCTGGCCGCCAACGGCTGGACGGCGGTGACGGCCCTTTGCGTCATACTCTTCTCCCTGTGCCACTGGCCCTGCTCCACCACGCTGCTGACCATAAAAAAGGAGACGGGGAGCCTGAAGTGGACGGCGGTCTCCGCCCTGCTGCCCACGGCTCTGGGGGTGCTGCTGTGTCTGGCGGTGTCCGCCCTGGGGCGACTGATAATAATGTAAAAAATCCGGCGCAGATCAGGGCTGCGCCGGATACCGTATATATGTAACAGTCTGTCACCAGGCGGCGATGGAGCCGTCGGAGCGGGGCTCGGTGCCTCCCACCAGGGTGCCGCCGGCCCGCCGCCAGATTATCTGGCCCCGGCCCATGGCTATGGAGTCGGAGACTATCTCCACCTCGTGGCCACGGCGGCGCAGCTCCTCCGCCACTGCGGAGGGTACGGCCTGCTCCAGCTGTATCTTCTTCTCACCCTGCCACTGGAAGCGTGGGGCATCCAGGCAGTCCTGGGGGTTCATGTGGTAGTCCAGGGTGTTGACTATCACCTGCACATGGCCCTGGGGCTGCATGAAGCCGCCCATTACCCCGAAGGGGCCTATGGCCTGGCCGTCCTTGGCCAGAAAGCCGGGGATGATGGTGTGGTAGGAGCGCTTGCCCCCGGCCAGGCAGTTGTCGCTGCTCTCATCCAGGGAGAAGTTGGCCCCCCGATTCTGGAGACTGATGGCGGTACCGGGGATGACCACCCCGGAGCCGAACTCCATGTAGTTGCTCTGAATGAAGGAGACCATGTTGCCCTCCCCGTCGGCGGTGCAGAAGTACACCGTGTCCCCGCAGGAGGGGTCCCCGGCAAGGGGATATATGGCCTCTTTACCTATGAGGCTGCGGCGTTTGGCGGCGTAGCGCTCGGAGAGCAGGTCCTCCACCTTGGTCTGCATATAGCGGGGGTCGGCCACATAGGTCTTGGCGTCGATGAAGGCCAGCTTTATAGACTCTATCAGCTTGTGGTATGTATCGGCGCTGTCCCGCTCTCCCAGCTCCAGGCCCTTGAGGATGTTCAGGGCCATGAGTACCGTTATGCCGTGACCGTTGGGGGGCATCTCAAAGACCTGATAGCCCTTGTAATCGGTGCTGATGGGCTCCACCCACAGGGGGTGATAACTCTCAAAATCCTCACGGCTGAAATAGCCCCCGGTCTTCCGGGAGAAGGCCAGTATCTTGTCCCTGAGCTCGCCCCGGTAAAAGCTCTCGCAGTCCGTGGCGGCCAGGCTCTCCAGGCTGGCGGCATAGTCCGGCAGGCGGAAGAGCTCCCCGGGGCCGTAGGCCTCCCCGTTCTTGGTGAAATACTCCAGCCAGGGGGCAAAGACCTCCGGCTCCTTTTCCGCAGCGGCTTTGAAGCGCCGGGCCTCCTCCAGCCACAGCCGGTGGACGTTCAGGGGCACCGGGTAGCCCTCCCGGGCGTAGGCCATGGCCGGGGCCATCAGCTCAGCCATGGACATGGTACCGAAGCGGCGGCGCAGCTCCGCCCAGGCCCCCACGGCCCCGGGGACCATGGTAGGCAGCCAGCCGTTGACAGGCATCTGGCTGTAACCCATGTCCCGTACCTTCTGGGCGGACAGGGCCCTGGGGGCAAGGCCGGAGCCGTTGAGCCCGTAGAGCTTTTTGTCCTTTGCGCTCCAGACCAGCACAAAGCAGTCGCTGCCCAGACCGTTGCAGGTGGGCTCCACCAGGGGCAGGGTGACGGCCATGGCGATGGCGGCGTCCACTGCGTTGCCGCCCCGCTTCATGGTGTCTATGCCCACCTGGGAGGCCAGGGGCACGCAGGAGCAGGCCATGCCCTTGCGGGCAAAGACCACATTGCGCCGGGAGGCATAGGAATACTTGTTATAGTCAAAGTTCAGCATGGCAGAGCCCTCCCTTTATAAGTTTGGGGTGCGCCCACAGCGGAGCGCACCCCATGTCTGTTATGCTGCTTTAAATATATTTCCCCGGGGAGGAAAAGTCAAGAGCTCTCAGCCCTCGCCCTCCCGGGCCCAGGCCGGGCCCCTGCCCTGACCGGAGCCCTGGCCGCTGCCGGGGACATGGGCCTGAGCAGAGCCGGTTTCCCCATTGCCGGAGAGGCTTTCTACCATGTCTCTCAGCTCCCGCATGCTCATGTCGTTCACCTCCCGGGGGCTAATATTGGAGCCCAGCTCCACAAGCTCCATATACACCCGGTACTTGCCGAAGGACAGGCCCAGGCTGTGGGCCGCCTCCAGCTCCTCCTGGCTGGCGGAGTAGCAGTAGGCGTTGCCCTGCCCGGCGGTGCAGCGCTGCAGGCCCGTAAGCAGCCTGTCGCACTGCTTCTCATTGTCGCCCGCCACGGCCAGGCTCAATACTCCGTCACCCGCCAGAAGGGAGCTGACCTTCTCGCTGGCCATGATCTCCTCCAGGGCCTCTTCGTAGTCCATATACTTCAGGTCCAGGGAGGCGGCCAGCTCCCGGCCGTCCTCGTTCCAGCCCACCACCTGCACCACCTTGTCAAAGCGGTTGAGCCACAGCTCCAGGGAGGGGTTGATGTCCACGCTGATGGTGGCGCTGGGACTGAACCAGGCCCAGCCCCCGGCCAGTATCACCAGGGCAAGGCAAGCCAGCAGAGGCAGCAGCCTTGCGGCCCTGAGGGCGGGGTGGCGCTTTTCAAGCTTGGAGCTCACGTAGCGGAGAGTTTTCTCTTTCAGCTCCTCCTCCGCCTTCACACTGTCAAAGGCGCTCTTTATATGCTCATTCATCTGCCTCACCTCCCAGCTTTTCCCGGAGCAGCTGTCTGGCCCGATTCAAAAGGGTATAGACAGTGTTCACGTTTTTGCCCAGTATCCTGCCTATCTCCGGAGCGGTGTAGTCCTCGTAGTAGTGGAGGTACACCACCTCCCTGTATTTGTCCGGCAGGGAGAGCACGGCCTCCAGCACATAACGCCTGTCCTCGCCCATCTCGGCCGGCAGTTCCGCCAGCTCCTCCAGGGACAGGGTGCGGCTGCGGAAAAAGCTCTTCAGCAGGTCCTTGCAGGCGTTTATGGTGACCCGGATGAACCAGGCCTTCTCATGCTCCGGACTCTCAAACTCAGCGGAGCTGAGGGCATATTTCAGAAACACCGTCTGAAATATGTCTTCGGTGTCGGCCGTGTTTTTAAGATGCACCATGCACAGCCGCTTCACGGTATCGGCATACCGCTGCACCGCCATATTCACCTCGTATTCGCTCCGCATTCAGATCCCTTCCTTTAGCGGCCCCGGCCTCCCCGGAAGCCTCGGCCAGCGCCGGTACCGTAATTGTCGCAGACACCGTCGCCGTCGGCGTCCACAAAGCCGGCGCCGCTGCCCCGGCCAGCGCCGGTGCCGCAGTTGTCACAGACCCCGTCGCCGTCGGCGTCCACGAAGCCGACACCATTGCCCCGGCCTGTGCCTGCGGCAAAGGCGCTGCCTACGCCCAGAGAGAGCACCAGGCTGAGGGCCAGAATTCCCGCTATTACTTTCTTCATTTCGATTTCCTCCGATGTTTTCAGATAGCCTTTTATGACTTCGCCTGTAATACGAGCCACAAAGGCAAATCCATTCAGAGAAAGCAAAAATTTTTTTCCGCCGACTTTCCGGCACAAAACGCTACCTTATTATACTATTGCCCGGGGAATATTACAAAGGTATAATTTTTATAGGCCCTCACAGAATAAAAGCAAAGTCTGCGGGAGGTCTTCACATGAGCAACGAGAGGAAAAAACTGATACTGGCTCTGGCCGTGATCTTTGCCGTAAACATATTTATAATTGCCCTGGCCCAGTACGCCTGGGCGGACCTTTATAAAAAGGGCAGCTCCGGGGCCGCGGTCACGGAGATACAGACCAGGCTTAAAAACTGGGGCTACTATTCCGGAGAGGTGGACGGCATTTACGGCAGCGCCACCGAGGCGGCGGTTAAATATTTCCAGAGGAAGAACGGCCTCAGCGTGGACGGCCAGGTGGGTGACAAGACCCTGGCGGCATTGGGCATAACTCCGGGCTCCTTTGGCAGCTCCGGCAGTTCCGGGGGCTACGGTGACCAGTCCGGCGACCTGAATCTCCTGGCCCGGCTCATATCCGCCGAGGCCCGGGGGGAACCCTATGAGGGCCAGGTGGCGGTGGGGGCCGTGGTGCTCAACCGGGTGGAGCACGCCTCCTTCCCCAACTCCATCTCCGAGGTCATATACCAGCCCTGGGCCTTCACCTGCATAAATGACGGACAGTTCGACCAGCCCGTGGCGGAGAGCGCCTACCGGGCCGCCCAGGACGCCCTCAACGGCTGGGACCCCAGCTACGGTGCCATCTACTATTTCAATCCCAGCACCGCCACCAGCGACTGGATCTGGTCCAGGCCCCTTATCGTGGAAATAGGAAAACACCGCTTCTGCGCCTGATTTGAGCGGAAGCTGTTGAAAAATACCCGGCCATGGGGTATAATTACAACATTAATATACTTTGGAGGAAAGCATGGCATATTGCAGAAACTGCGGCGCCTATATCCCCGACGGCCACATCAAGTGCCTGGCCTGCGGAATGGACCAGGAGCAGGAAGAGAAAAGCGAATACGCCTCCGCCGCCCAGACCCGGGAGGAAGAGGACAGCCGCCGGAGAGCCAGGGAAGAACAGCAGCGCAAGGAGGAAGACAGGCGGCGCCGGGAAGAGGACAGAAAATGGGCCGAGGCCGAACGCCGCCGCCGTCAGGCCCGGAGAGAGCCGCCCCGGGAGGACAGGCAGTTCTACCCCGAGGGAGACAGACCCAAGGGCTACCAGTCCAACCGGCTGCTGGCCGCCCTGTCCTATATACCTGCCCTTTTTATACTGCCTTTCATTTTTTGCAGCAACGATAAGTTTGCGCTCTATCACGCCCGTCAGGGTCTCATACTCTTTGCCGTCACGGCGGCGGGCCAGATCCTGGGCTCCGCCTTCGGCCTGGGCTGGATAGTGGGGCTTATGCAGATATACTGGATCATAAAAGGCATAAGCAATGCAAACGCCGGAAGAATGGAGCCTCTGCCCTACATAGGCAATCTGTTTTTCAGGGATAAATAATGCCAGACGCGGCAGGCGGCTCCTCAGAGGGGGCCGCCTGCATTTTGTGGCCCTGAAAGCCTTGGCACCACAAGATTTTGAAGGCGGAAAAATCTTTAAAAAAACATCAAAAAAACTTGAAAAAAACTGTTGACAAACGGCAAATCAAATGCTATATTAACCAAGCACTTCGGTGCTGCGGATGCTTCATCCACCGTCATTGCAGCTCAAATTCAAATGGAAAAATTTGAAAAAAGTTGTTGACAAAATGAAATATCCGTGCTAAAATAATCAAGCTGTCCCGGAAAAAGGGAGCTGGCTTGTGTACCTTGAAAATTGAACAATGTAAGAACAGCTTATTCAAATAAGCACCAGAAAAGGGTTCATTAAAAGTCTGAAAAGACAAAAGATTCTTTTGAGAGCTGGAAAGCTTCAATAGGTTTTAACAGGACTGAGGTCCTGTTGAGATACAATATATTGAGAGTTTGATCCTGGCTCAGGATGAACGCTGGCGGCGTGCCTAACACATGCAAGTCGAACGAAGCAGCAGAGACGGAGATTCGTCAAAGCCTCTGTTGACTTAGTGGCGGACGGGTGAGTAATGCGTGAGCAACCTGCCTTTCAGAGGGGGACAACAGTTGGAAACGACTGCTAATACCGCATAACATATTTTGGGGGCATCCCTGAGATATCAAAGGAGCAATCCGCTGAAAGATGGGCTCACGTCTGATTAGCTAGTTGGTGGGGTAACGGCTCACCAAGGCTGCGATCAGTAGCCGGACTGAGAGGTTGAACGGCCACATTGGGACTGAGATACGGCCCAGACTC
>DBFSDV010000067.1:0-15128 GCA_048417135.1 Candidatus Limivicinus sp.
CTTCAAAGGCAGGACGCCCTTGGCCTTCAGGCAGGCTCTTACCACTCCCACCAGGCACAGGAGCATACAGCTCAGGCCGCTGCGCAGATTGTACAGCGCCAGGAGGAATGAATTCTCCGGGGCGGGCAGGAAGGACACGACTATGAGCAGCAGCACCGTGGCTATCATCAGATAGCTGGGGAAGAAGTCCTCCACCTCCGTCTCCACCCGGGCGCTGATAGGCGTCTTGTCATGGCGGAAGATGAACATCAGCACGAAGACGGAGGCCAGGGCCCCCAGCTCCACGCCCCAGAATATGCCGGGCCTGCCCAGCATCCAGAAGAAGTCCATGAAGTTCATCCCCGCAAAGCCGCCCAGGAGCATGCTGGTGGTATCTCCCACCATGGTGGCGGCCCCCTGGAGATTGGAGGAGACGGCAATGGCAATGAGCACCGGCACCGGGGACACCTTAAGCTTCCGGGAGATGGCCAGGCCCACCGGGGCCACCATCAGCACCGTGGCCACATTGTCCACAAAGGCGCTTATCACCCCGGCAAAGAGAGCCAGGGCAGTCACCGCCCACATGACGTTGGGGGTCTTGGTCATCATCAGCTCCGCCAGACGGGCGGGCATGCGGCTGTCAATAAACAGGCTCACCAGGCCCATGGTGGCGGCTATCATCATGAGCACGTTGTAGTCCACCGACGCAAGGGCCGAGAGCAGCCCCATGTCGAACAGGCCCATATAGCCCATGACAATGAATATTGCCGCAGAGCTGAGGGCTATCCAGGGCCTCCAGCCCTGGAAGGCCAGCATAAGTATATAGGTCAATGCGAAAACTACAAGCGCAGGTATCAAGTATCTACCACTCCCTGAAAGATATATTCCTCAGTATTATATCATTCTTTTTTATAAAAATGTTGCCAATTTATTTATTTTCAATTCAAATCTCCGTAAATTCAAATTCAAATACTTGTAAAATTTTTTATTATTCTTTAACTATTTTCTTATGAAAACTGTGCTATAATTTAATTGTGACAACTGCGAAAGGACAGGCAGACAGATGAACTTACAGGCAGAAATGGCCGGGATCCTCACACCGGGACCCGTGACCATGCAGGCAAACAGCGCTATCGCACGACATATGCTGGAGACCGCCGTGGAGTACAAGGAGCTGCGCATGATGTACTCCTGCGCCATCAAGGAAGTGCAGACGAAGTTTGAGGTGCTGAATACCGAGTTCAACATCCTCTATAAGCGAAACCCCATCAGCTCCATGCAGACCCGGCTCAAGAGCAGCGCCAGCACCATAGAGAAGCTGCAGCGCAAGGGGCTCAGCTTTTCTCTGGAAAACCTGGAGGAGCACATACAGGACATGGCCGGAATACGCATCATATGCTCCTATGTGGACGATATCTATGCCCTGGCCGACTCCCTCATAGGCCAGGACGACATCACCCTGGTGGAGAAAAAGGACTACATAGCAAATCCCAAGCCCAACGGCTACCGCAGTCTCCATCTCATCGTCAGCGTACCGGTGTTCTTCTCCCAGCAGAAACGGGATATGAAAGTGGAGGTGCAGATACGCACCATAGCCATGGACTTCTGGGCAAGTCTGGAGCACCAGATGAAATACAAGCGGGAGATACCGGACCAGGAGAATATCGTGGCAAAGCTGAAGGCCTGCGCCGACGATATAGCCCGCATAGACCGGGAGATGATGGAGATACACCGGCAGCTGGAGGCCTCGGAAAACCTGGAGGCCGAGGAGGACAGCATCCTGGCCATGCTCCGCAAGCTGGACACCCCCCTATCCTGAATAGACACGGCCGCAGCTTTTTCGGAAGTTTGCGGCCAAAATTATTTCCCCCCGTATTGTAATATTCCCCAGGCTGGAGTAAAATTCTGTTAAAAGGCAATATGTTTCAAATTTCCGCCGCCATGGCGGCCAGGAGGGAGTTTTGCACATGAACATCGAGCTTCGGGATATCACGAAGGCCGCCCAGCGGCTCAAACCGATCTTCCACCACACCGAGCTGGACCTGTCCTCCACCTTTTCCAGCATGACCGGGGGCAGCATCTATCTCAAGTGTGAAAACAGGCAGAAGACCGGCTCCTTCAAAATAAGGGGCGCCAGCAACAAGATAGCCTCTTTGGCAGAACAGGGCCAGGTGAAAGCCGTGGTGGCCTCTTCCGCCGGGAACCATGCCCAGGGCGTGGCCTATGCCGCCAAGAAGTTCGGTATCCCCGCTACCATAGTCATGCCCGAGTCCGCCCCCATTGCCAAGGTCCAGGCCACCGAAGGTTACGGGGCAAAGGTGGTGCTCTCCGGCTCCTGCTATGATGACGCCTATACCAAGGCCCGGGAGATCTGTGACAGCGAGGGAGCCACCTTCCTCCACCCCTATAACGACACCGACGTAATCGCCGGTCAGGGCACCCTGGGTATAGAGATCCTGGGGGATTTGCCCACGGTGGACCTTATACTGGTGCCTGCCGGCGGCGGCGGGCTGCTGGCAGGTGTAGCAGCCGCCGTCAAGCAGCTCAACCCCAGGGTGAAGGTCTGCGGAGTCCAGGCCGAGGGGGCCAATGCCATTGCCCGCAGTTTCAGGGAAAAGCGTCTTGTCTCCACCGAGACCGCCTCCACCATAGCCGACGGCATCGCCGTGAAATCCCCCGGGGATATCACCGTTGATATAATAAACCAATATGTGGACGACGTGGTCACCGTCTCCGACAGGGAGATATCCAGCGCAATTCTGCTGCTGATGGAGCGCTGCAAGCAGATAGTGGAGCCCGCCGGGGCCACCTCCCTGGCGGCGGTGCTGGGGGGCAAGATAGACGTGGCCGGGAAGAGCGCCGTGTGCCTCCTCTCCGGGGGCAATATCGACGTGAGCTTCATCCAGAACGTCATAGAACAGGGCCTGGTGGCCCGCAACCGCAGGCTCAAATTCATAACCAAGCTGGTGGACCGGCCCGGCAGCCTGGTGCAGCTGCTGAACGTGCTGGCCCAGGCAGGGGCCAACGTGCTCACCGTCCAGCACGACAAGCTGATGCTGGGCCTCAACCCCAACGAGACCTACGTGCGCATAGCCTGTGAGGTGGGCGGCAAGGCCCACGGCAGCCGGGTGATGAGCGAGCTGAAAAACCACGGCTACCAGGTGGAGAGCGACGAGATGTAAGTTGCAGAGCATAAACCAAATTTTGACATAAAGGAGAACTGCCCCATGAAAACCGTATCCACAGAAAAAGCCCCCTCCGCCATCGGCCCCTATTCCCAGGCCCAGATAAGCGGCGGCTTCGTCTTCTGCTCCGGGCAGATACCCGTCATCCCGGAGACCGGAGAGCTGGCCCAGGGTCTGGAGGGCCAGGCAAACCAGGTGTTCAAAAACGTCTCGGAGCTGCTGAAGGCCGCAGGCTCTGACATCTCCAAGGTGGTCAAAAGCACCGTGTTCATCAAGCACATGGACGACTTCGGCGCCATCAACGCCATCTATGCCAAATACTTTACCGAGCCCTACCCCGCCCGCTCCTGCGTGGAGGTGGGCAGGCTGCCCAAGGACGTGCTGCTGGAATGCGAGGTCATCGCCGAGCTGTGAACCGGCAGAGCCTTAAAGGGAGGGCTCCTGGGCCCTCCCTTTAAAAATAAAGGAAATAAGTAAGGATCTGATCTCATGAGCATATTTCTCACCCTTGCCTATCTGTTCTTTATCGGCTCCGTTTTAGGCTGGTGCCTGGAGCTGATCTTCCGCCGCTTCTTCTCCTCGGCAAACCCCGAGCGCAAATGGATAAATCCGGGCTTCTGCGTGGGGCCCTATGTGCCCCTCTACGGCTTCGGCCTGTGTATCCTTTTCCTCCTGGCCTACTGGGGCCAGGCCAGCGGCATGGACGGCAGCACCGGCGGCAAGCTGCTGATGTTTCTGTTCATGGCCGTGAGCATGACCGCCATAGAATACATAGCCGGCATCATGTGCCTGAAGATCATGAAGCTGCGCCTCTGGGATTACAGCAAGCTCTGGGGCAATATCCAGGGGCTCATCTGCCCTCTGTTCTCCGCCTTCTGGGCCATTCTGGGCGCCGTCTATTATTTCCTTGTCCACCCCCACATACTCTCCGCCCTGGCCTGGCTGTCCCGGAACCTGGCCTTCTCCTTTGTCATAGGCTATTTCTTCGGGGTGTTCACCATCGACGTGGTCTACTCCAGCCAGCTGCTGGCCAAGCTGAAAAAGTACGCCGACGAAAACGGCGTGGTGGTGCGCTACGAAAACCTCAAGGCAGAGATACGCAGCGCCCAGGACCGGGCCTCCAAGCGGGTGTACTTCATGTTCGCCTTCCGCTCCGACCGGGCTCTTATCGAACACCTGCGGGAGGGCCGCCACTCCATTGAGAAAATACGCCGGAAGATCACGGAGCACTGAGCCTCCGGCCCCCGCCCGTCTTTGCGTTATGTATATTTAATTATGTAAACTGCACTGTGTAAAGAACTCCCCGCCCGGCTATGGGCGGGGAGCTTTCGGTTTGTTTCAAGTTGTAGGAAGCTGGCTCAAAGTTCCGGGTAGAGGGGGAAGCTGCGGCAAAGCTCCAGCACTTCCTCTTTCGCCTGGGGGACGGCGGCCTGCCCCTCATCCACCAGCTTTGCAATGATGCGGCCGATGGTGTGCATCTCCTGCTCCTTCATGCCCCGGGTGGTCACGGCGGGAGAGCCGAAGCGCATGCCGGAGGTGAGCTTCACGGACTGGGTGTCAAAGGGTATGGTGTTCTTGTTGGCGGTGATGTGGGCCTCGTCCAGCAGCTCCTGGACCTCCATGCCGGTCTTGCCCCTGCTCATCACGTCGCAGAGCATCAGGTGATTGTCGGTGCCGCCGGAGACCAGGCGCAGTCCCTGGGCCTTGAGCTCATCGGCCAGGGCGGCGGCGTTCTTCACCACCTGCTGCTGATACGCCTTGAACTCCGGGGACAGGGCCTCCTTGAAGCACACGGCCTTGGCGGCTATGATGTGCATCAGGGGGCCGCCCTGGGCGCCGGGGAAGACGGCGCTGTTTATCTTCTTTTTCAGCTCCTCGCCGCAGAGGATGAGGGCGCCTCTGGGCCCTCTCAGGGTCTTGTGGGTGGTGGTGGTGACCACGTGGGCATAGGGCACGGGGCTGGGGTGGACCCCGGCGGCCACCAGGCCGGCGATGTGGGCCATATCCACCATCAGGTAGGCCCCCACCTCATCGGCGATCTCCCGCATTTTCTTGAAGTCGATAAAGCGGGGATAGGCGCTGGCCCCGGCGATTATCAGCTTGGGGCGGCACTCCTCCGCCCGGCGCAGGACCTGTTCATAGTTTATGGTCTCGCTGCCCTCTTCCACGCCGTAGAAGCAGGCGTTGAAATATTTGCCGGATATGGATGCCTTTGAGCCGTGGGTGAGATGTCCCCCGTGGCTCAGGTCCATACCCAGTATAGTGTCTCCCGGCTGGAGCAGGGCGAGATAAACGGCCGTGTTTGCCTGGGCGCCGGAGTGGGGCTGGACGTTGGCGTGCTCTGCGCCGAAGAGTTTCTTGGCCCTCTCTATGGCCAGGGTCTCCACCTCGTCCACATACTGGCAGCCGCCGTAATATCTGGCGCCGGGATAACCCTCGGCGTACTTGTTGGTGAGATGGCTGCCCATGGCCTCCATGACTGCCGGGGAGACGAAGTTCTCAGAGGCGATAAGCTCTATATGGTCTCTCTGCCGCTCCAGCTCCCTTATCATGGAGGCATATACCTCCGGGTCCTGCCGTTTTATCTGTTCATAGCTCATTGGGGGCATACCTCCGCTGTTTCGATAATATTCCCAGATATTATATTACAGCCCCTTTCTTTTGGCAACATACATTATCTGCCCAAATATACTTGCCCTTATGCCGGACAAATGGTAATATTGAATATATTTATTGCCAAGGGCAATTTTTTTCTTTAGGAGGTGAAACCATGAAGAAAGCATTAAAAGCTCTGGGTATCGTCCTGCTTATTGTGCTGCTGGCCCTTGCGGGTCTGCTGCTTTGGCTGACGGTGACGGAATACAGGCCGGAGGCTGTGGAACAGCTTGAGGTCAGCTCCGCCGCGGAGACGGAGGCGGCCTCCCTTGACAGGGAGCTGAGGATACTCAGCTGGAACATAGGCTACGCCGGTCTCGGCGCGGAAGAGGACTTTTTCATGGACGGCGGCACCCGCGCCCGCCCCGACAGCAAGGAGCAGTTGCTGGAATACCTGTCCGGCATAGAGGCGAGCCTCCGGCAGCTGGACTGTGACCTGGCCATGCTCCAGGAGGTGGACATCGACTCCGGCCGCACCTACCGCACGGACGAGAGGGACTATCTGTCCCTGGGCTCCGGGGTCTACGCCCTGAACTACGCCTGCGACTTTGTGCCCATACCTCTGCCGCCCCTGGGCCGGGTATACAGCGGCATCTACACCACTTCCCCCTCTCTGGATATAAGCGACTCCCTGCGCGTCTCCCTGCCCTGTCCCTTCAGCTGGCCGGTGAGCACCGCCAATCTCAAGCGCTGCCTGCTGGTATCCTATATCCCCATCGAGGGCAGCGACAAGCAGCTCGTAGCAGTCAATCTCCACCTGGAGGCCTATGACGACGGAGAGGGCAAGATAGCCCAGACCAACATGCTCAAGAGCATCATCGAAGGGGAATACGCCAAGGGCAACTATGTCATCGCCGGCGGGGACTTCAACCAGATATTCCCCGGCGGGCTGGAGGCCTGGCCCAACACCCACCCGGAAAACTGGCTGCCCGGCGTCCTGGAGGAGGACATGCTGGAGGAGGGCTGGAGCTTTGCCTACGATCTGGAGGTGCCCAGCTGCCGCCTGCTGAACCAGCCCTATGACCCGGAGGACAGCGAGAACACCCAGTACTATGTCATCGACGGCTTTATAATTTCCCCCAATGTGGAGCTCAAGGAGGTGGAGAACGTGGACCTGGCCTTTGAAAACTCCGACCACAACCCGGTGCTGTTAAGCGTCACGCTGAAGTAGCCCCCAATCCGCTCTCCCTATCCCCATCTTTTACAGAAAATTAATATAATGTATCTAAGTTTAAGGTATACCATTATTGAACTTATATTCCGGGAAAGGGATAAGGAATGAAAGGATATTGCAAGCTGGTGCTGCGGTTTTTGCCGGGCATGATCGGCGGCATACTTATCATATTGCTGGCACTCGCCGGTAGGAAAATAGAGCCGGAGGACCTTATGCGCTATATTCCCGCCGGCCCATTTCTGGCGGCGCCGGTGCTGTTGGCCATGTATGCCATAAAGAGCATTTCCGTCTTCCTGCCTATGCTGCCCCTGCAGCTGACGGCCGGCTTTCTATTTCCGCCCCTCCTCGCAGTGCTCATCAACACCGCCGGATATGCCCTGGGGGCCGCTCTGTCCTGGCGCCGGGGCCATAAAGCCGGGGTCGAAACCATGGATAAACTTATGGAGGCACATCCCCGTCTGTCCGTCTTTTTCAGCGGCAGCGGAGAGAATTACATTTTCCTATCCTTCCTGCTGAGAGTCATAGGCATGATACCCATGGACGTGACCAGTATGTATCTGGGCTTTACCGGCGTAGCCTTTTTCCCATATCTGCTGGCTACGGTGGCCGGTGCCCTGCCCAAGATAATTGCCATCACCCTTATGGGGGACAGCATAACCGAGCCTTCCTCCCCCGCCTTTCTCTTCTCCGCCGCCTTCACCGTGGTTTTGAGCCTGCTGTCCGCCCTGCTCTTCTATTTATACAGAAGACGGGCGGGAGGCAAAGCCTCCGGAGAGGACAAAAAGCCCTGAACACAACCTGCATCCAAGCCCGCTCCCGGTCTGCCGGGGGCGGGCTTTTTCCGCGTTTTCCCGCCCTCCGGCTCCAGCTTCTTAATAAATCTGAAGATGCAATTTTTTCGGGAACAATTGGCTTTTTCAAGATGTCATATAAGTGAAATCACAAAGCGGTGGCAGAAGCCCGGCCGCAAAATAAAGTCCTGTTGTAAGAAAAATTCAGAAACTTTTTCTTTACCATAACGTCAATTATGGTAAACTAGTAAGTGTAAGGATACAGAGAGAAAGGAGAGCGGAAATGTCACTTCGTACAAGAGAAAATTACGGGCGGCACCTTAGCCGCTCAGCCGGAAGTAAGAGAGCCCGGCGCAGACGCAGAAGGACCCCCACCCTTGCAGTTTCCCTGCTCATACTGTGCATGGTCATCATGGTCTCGGCCATAGCCTCGGCTCTGGAGCTGTGCATGCCGGATGCCTTTGCCGATGTGGAAGTCATGTATCCTTTGACCAGCTCCCGGCCCATAGCCGGCCCGGACTCCCTGCTGACCCCCGCTCCTAGCCCTGAGGGGGAGGCGGAGGGAACGGCCCAGGAGGGCTCCGCCCCCCAGGAGGCCCAGGACTATGACTACTCCCAGCCCGTGCCCCAGTCTCCCGCGGTGGACAACGGCTACTTTGACGACGCGGTCTTCATCGGCGACTCCCGAACCGAGGGCATGATAACCGCCACCGGCCTCTATAACGCCACCGCCTTCACCCACCAGGGTCTCACCGTGGACACCGCCTTCAAGGATTTGGTGGTGTGCATCGACGGGCAGTATTACACCGTGGTGGACGCCCTGAACCACACGTCTTTCAGCAAGGTCTACATCATGCTGGGCATCAACGAGACCGGCTGGATATACAGCAGCAAGTTCATCGAGGGCTACGGCAAGATAATCGACGCCGCAAAAGCCGCAAATCCCGAGGCCCAGATCTATATCCAGGAGATATTGCCTGTCTCCAACAGTGTCTCCTCCACCCATGACTACATAAAGAACAGCAAGATCGACGAATACAACCAGCTGCTGCAGCAGCTGGCGGAGGAAAAGCAGGTGTACTTTGTAGACACTGCCAGCTCCGTAGCCGCTCAGGACGGCAGCCTGCCGGAGGATGCGGCAGTGGACGGCATCCACATGAAGAATTCCTACTGTCAGAAATGGCTGGATTACCTGAAGTCCCACACTGTAAGCTGAGAAACCAATAAGAAAGAGAGAGCGGAAAAATGAAAAAGCTGAAGAAAGTCCTTGCCCTTGCGTTTATCCTGACGGTTTCGGCGGCCCTGGCCGCCTGCGGAGGCGGGGGCGGCACTCAGATGGATGCCCAGGCCCTGGCAAACGAGCTGATGGAGAAGGTGGAGTTCGTGGATGAGCTGAGCCCCGTGAAAAGCGAGATGGTCCCCAAGCTCTACGGCATAGACAATGCTCTGGAGGCCTATGTGTACATGGGCAGCGGAGCCACCGCCGAGGAAGTGGCGGTGTTCAAGTTCTCCGACGAGCAGGCGGCAAAGGACGGCCTGAGCAAGCTCCAGGACTACATCGCCGCCCGGAAGGACAGCTTTGCAAACTATATCCCCGGGGAGGTCGCCCGGCTGGATAACGCCGTTATAAAGCAGAGCGGAGAGTATCTGGCCCTGTGCGTCTCCGAAGGCGGAACTGCGGCGGAAATAATCTCCCGGTATATGGGAAAGTGAACCATAAAAAGCCTGTGAGTGTTCCCTCACAGGCTTTTTTATCCTTATTTCTCCAGTTATTTCTCCAGGCTCCCGGTCTCTGTTTTAAAAAACACATCGCCGCCCTCCCGGGAGAAACTGACAACGCAGTTTTGTGCTTCTCCGTTTTCGTCCAGGAAGTTGAAGCTCACCTTTCCCTCTCCCAAATATTCAAGCTCCAAAGGCTCACAGGCCGGTGCTTCCAGGCCGCAGAACTGGCAGTGACCGTCTTTGTCCATAAAGGCCAGCTTTAAATCATCGCTCTCCCCCTCCGTGAACATCACGATGCCTGCCAAATCATAGGCCCCGTCGGGTGCGGGTACGGAGGCTATCACCTCGCCGGCCCGGTTCTCTCTCAGGAAAACTTCGTTGAACTCTTCCTCAGTCCACAGCGGCTCGGGAGAGGCCGCCGTTTCCGCCGCTTCGGTAATATCCGCCCTTTTCTGACTGTCGGAGTCCTGACTAAAGCAGGCAGTTATTGCAAACACTCCATCATAGCCCAGCTTTTCGTATTCCTCCGGGTGCTCAAAATATTCCGGGTCATAGGATATAACTTCGTTTTTATCGGTAAAGGTCTGTATCACCAGGGCGATATCTTTGCCGTATTTAATTTCTCTCCGCTGGGCCAGATAGGCGGTGGTGCGCCCCATGCCCTCCAGCGTCTCGTCCGCCTCACTGCTGCCGAGGCTGGCGCTGAAGCCGGACCCGGTCTGCACCGCTATGCGGCAGCCCGCAGTCAGATCCTCAAAGCTCAGGGCTATTCGTCCGCTGCTCTCATCCAGGCGCTGACCGTCCACGAACCGCGCTTTCCATTCTCCGTTTTCCAGCTTCCAGCCTGTTATCGTCAGGCTCCTGACGCTGTCATCGGCCGAAAAGTCAAATATCGTCTGGTCCTCCAGGCCTCCCAGCAGCTGAGCCATTTTCTTTTCATCCTCATTCAGCTGGGCAGGTTCAATATACATTTCAGAGCCTTGGGCTTGCTGCTCCCCTCCGGCGCAGGCGGAAAAGCTCAGGGCCATTATTGCGGCCAGCAGTGTGGCAGTCAGTCTCTTCATTTGCAGCCTCCTTGTTTTTCTGCCTGGTCTGTGATCAGTCTGGCCCCATTATACCATAGGCTCCACAGCACCGCAACAGCCTCCCGCCGGACTTACGCTCTCTCGGAAAAAGGCGCAGCATCCCCGGGGCCCCGGCTCTGATTTTTGTTAAAAAGTCCCTTTGAAATTATTTTTCCGCCGAGGTATAATCATAGCCACAACGTGTGGCTTCGTGCGTAATTCCGGTTGCGCAGGCCATGCGTTATTTTTTTACAAGGAGTTGCGAGAATTTGAAACGAGTAAAAGCCGCCTGCATCTGTCAGACCCTGCATTTCATGCTGAAGGAGGACCTGGGCCGGGACTATGCCCAGTCCCTGGTGAAGCGGGAGGTGGAGCAGTATAAGAAATGGCTGGAGCAGGGCAGCTCTAAATACAAGATAGTGGAGGAGACCCGGCAGGAGGACGGCTCTGTTATCATCAAGGTCATCCGCCAGTACAACGCCGTGCCTGTGGGAGATTATCTTGACTAAAAGCAAAAGCGTGCGGCCTGCCCTCAAGAGGCAGCCGCACATTTTTTCAGCGGAGGAAAAGCAAATGGACAATTCAAACCTGTACCTGGGGACGGAGAAGATTGGAAAGCTGATGAAACAGTATGCCGTCCCCTGCATCATCTCCCTTTTGGTGGGAGCGCTTTATAACATCGTAGACCAGATATTTATTGCCAACGCTTCTTATCTGGGCTCTTACGGCAATGCGGCAAATACCGTGGTATTTCCCCTGACGGTGGTAGCCCTGGCCCTGGCCGTCATGATAGGCGACGGCTGCTGCGCCTATGTGAGCATATGTCTCGGCCGGGGCGAAACAGCGCCGGCCCGGCGCAGTGTCGGCGGCGCCATCAATCTGAGCGTCGCTGTCAGCCTGATCCTTACAGCCCTGTATCTCATCTTCCAAGACGGGCTCATCAGCATTTTTGGCGGCACCGTAAATCAGGAGACCTTCGATTATTCCAGGGAATACCTTTTCTATATAAGCCTGGGTATCCCCTTTTATATGTTCGGCCAGGCCATGAACCCGGTGATAAGGGCCGACGGCAGCCCCAAATTTGCCATGGCCTCCACCCTGGCCGGTGCGGTGACCAACCTTATCCTGGACCCGGTATTCATCTTCTGTTTCGGCTGGGGGATGATGGGCGCAGCCGTGGCCACGGTGATCGGGCAGATACTCACTGCCTTTTTGTCCCTGTGGTATATACTGCATATGAAGACGCTGCGCCCCTCTCCAAAGGACCTGCTTCTGAACCCCGGGATATGCGGGCGCTGCCTAACACTGGGCATGACCAGCTTTCTGTCTCAGATATCCCTGGTGGCCTCCATGGCAGCAGTGAACAATATGCTGCGCAAATACGGTGCGGCGGACGAGATATTCGCTCTGGCAGCCTACTCTCAGATCCCCATGGCCGTGGTGGGCATAGTGATGAAGTTCTTCCAGATAATCATATCCGCAGTTGTGGGAATGGCCGCCGGCTGCATACCCATAGTCGGCTTCAATATGGGCGCCGGAAAGCGTGACCGGGTCAGGGAGCTCTTCACCAGGCTGCTGCTTCTGGAGGCCTCGCTGGGCGCCCTGGGCTTTATCCTGGCTGAAGTTTTTCCCCGCCAGCTTATCGGCATCTTCGGCTCAGCCAATGAGAGCGTCTATTACACCGACTTTGCCCTGCGGGCCTTCCGTGTATACCTGTGCATGATAATCCCGGCCTGCATAAACAAGGCCTGCTTTATCTTCCTCCAGGCCATGGGCAAGGCAGCGGCCTCCACGGCCCTGTCCATGATCCGGGAAGTGGTCTTTGGAGTGGGCTTTGCCCTTTTGCTGCCAGCCTTCTTCGGGCTGGACGGCGTCCTTCTCTCCATGCCGGTATCCGACCTGCTCAGCTTTATTATTGCCGTCTTTTTGATAATCTCCAGCTACAGGGAGCTGAGCCGTGACAAGGTCCTGCCGCCTCTGAGCCGCCCCGTGTCCCTCACATGAACAGGGACACCGCACAGTAGACCAGCAGCAATGCCAGAACGGTGTTCACCAGCTTGGCATGGCGGGAAAAGAGCAGCTTGAACACCGAGCCGAAGGCCGACCAGCACAGAGTGAACGCAAAGCCTATAAAGGCCAGCAGCAGGGCAAAGCCCGCCAGAGGCAGAACCTGTCCCTGATACACCGGCAGGATATAGGCCTCCATGGACATTATGCCGTATATGTAGATCTTTGCGTTGACAAACTGCAAAAAAAGCCCGGAGAGAAAGCCCTCCCCGGCCCGGCCCTCCTGGATGTCGCCGCTGCTGCGGAAGGTCTCCCAGGCCAGATACAGCATATAGGCCGCTCCCAGCAGCAGCATGGGCAGCCTGATTTTCGGTATAAGGGAGGAGAGCAGCTGGCACAGGGCCGTACACAGGAGCATCACTACGGAAAAGCCGGTCCAGATGCCCAGATTGAAGGGCAGGGCAGCCCTGAAGCCCTTGCGGGCCCCGTTGGTCATGGACATGATGTTGTTGGGCCCCGGGGTAGCCGCAGTGATCACCGCATAGGTGAGAAAGGAAATCCAGTTGAACATGATTGACAAAGCCTCCCGCTCATGTTAGCATAATGTAACAATAGTACAATATATCGTTTTCTTGTATATAATACTATTAGTCTAATATATTGTCAATACCCGGGAGGTAATAAAAATGGATGTCACCGGCACCGTGGCCGCCAACGCCAGGGAGATACGGGAGAGCAAGGGCCTGACTCTGGACAGGGCCGCCACCCTCACCGGGGTGTCCCGCAGCATGCTGGCCCAGATTGAAAAGGGGGAGGTCAACCCCACCATCTCCGTGCTGTGGAAGATAGCCACGGGCTACAAGGTCTCCTTCACCTCCCTGGTGGAAAACCGGAATAATGCCGCCTCAATCCTGCGGGAGTCGGACTCCCGGCCTCTGGAGGAGGACGGTGGCCGCTACCTGAACTATCCCCTCTTCCCCTTTGACGAGAGCCGCCTTTTTGAGACCTACCGCATAGTCATAAAGGCCGGGGGCTCCCTCAGCGCCCAGGCCCACCTGAAGGGGGCGGAGGAATACATCACCGTCTTTGCCGGCCGGGTGGAGATAAGCGCCGGGGAGGAGAGCTTCCTTCTCTCCAAGGGGGACTCAATACGCTTTGCTGCCGACCGGCCCCACAGTTACAGGAACACCGGCGAGGATACTGTGGAGCTGAGCATGATAATATATTACAAGCCATAAAACAGCTGTGAAAAAACCGGCCCTGGGAGGCCGGTTTTTTCACAGGTATTTGCCCGTCTTTTTCCCGAAGGGCACGAAGAGCAGCGGCGCAAGGCAGCGCAGAAACTCCGGCAGCAAATTCTCTGTATCCACGCCCAGTCTGTAAAGAAGCTGGGGAATAAAAATGCTCCACTCGGTGAACTTCCCCCGGTAGAAGGCCAGCATCCCCTGGTCCTTATAGGCCTGGGCTGCCCAAAAAAGGTCCAGCAGTATCATGAGGAAAGCGGAGAGCAGCAGCTCCTTTCTGCCGATATTCCTGAAAAACACCAGGCCGCCTATGAGCAGGACGGCCAGAAACAGCACTCCGTATATTATCAGGGCACGGGTGTTGTCTGAGCTGATGCTGCCGTCAGGCAGGGTGACTATGGCGAGACGCAGCAGCAGCCGCACCTCCAGCTGAAAGCATATCCAGCTGGAGGCAAGGCAGTATACCGGCACTTTCCACCAGGTTTTTTTCACGTCAATGCCCCCTTATTCCAATCCCATTTATTTGAATACCTCCCAGCCCTTGGGGGGAGCGGAGATATAGCCGCTGCCTTTGAGCAGGAAGCGCCAGGGGTAGTCCGCCGCCTCCCCGGCATAGTCGATGTTTATTCTCTTATCGGTGCAGAGCTCCGGCTCCGGCCCCTCCGGGGCCTCGATATACAGCTCATCGCCGCAGAGGTCCATGCCGTAGTGCTCCATGCCTATGCCCAGGGCTTGGCAAAGATTCCCCGGCCCCCGGCAGAGCCTGGCAATGTCCGCCGTTCCCCGGCGCTGCATCATCAGCTCCAGGCCCTCCGCCGGCTCCAAAGCCCGAATCAGTATGGCCTCCGGACGCTCCTCCGGGGCGGCCACCACATTCATGCAGCTGTGCAGGCCGTATATCCGGTACACATAGGCAAAGGCGGCCCGGGGTGTCGCTCCCCGCCGCCCTCTGTTCAGATCGTTATTCACCCCCTAACCATCTGAACGGAGGAATTACAAATGACGACCATCAATCTGAAAGACTTTTATCCGTGGTACACCCACGACGAATACATAGAGGTTTCCGAGGAAGTTGCCGACGAGCTCCGGGCAAGCAGGCTGTATGAGGCCGCCTACCAAGTCCGGCGCACAGGTCGGATACGATGTCGCCGTACAGGTTCGGCAGCACCATCACGTCGAAGGCCTCCGGCTTCTGCACCAACTGCATGCAGGTCGCGTCCACGATCTTGTCCTCGAACTCTATCTGCGGGTACTCCGATACGACGCCGCGCGCTACTTCCAAAAACAGGCCATCCGTGCATTTCATG
>DBFSDV010000068.1:0-52829 GCA_048417135.1 Candidatus Limivicinus sp.
CAGCAGTGCCAGAAGGCTGATGAGCCCCGAGCCGCAGAGGCCCTTGGCATCCCCGCCGCCAATCACGTCCGTTTCAAAGCCATTTTCCGTCCATTTTACGGCCGCCACCGCCCCGGGCATACTGGCCATCCCGCAGCTTATCCCCGCCCCCTCAAAGGCCGGGCCGGAGGCCACGGAGCAGGTGACGAAGCCCTCCCTGCCCCCCAGGGCCATCTCCCCGTTGGTGCCTATGTCCAGAAAAAGGTTCAGACCATCTCTCTCCCACAGGCCGGAAGAGAGCAGCCCCGCCATGATATCCCCGCCCACATAGGCGGCGGCGCAGGGGGCAAGCACAGTGTTTATATTTTTTATGTAAACCGGCTCTCTCCCCGTGAACAGGCTCGCCGGCCTGAAGGGAGCCACCGCCATTTCCGCCGGGGACAGGCCCAGGAATATGTGCTCCATCACCGTGTTGCCCACCGCAAAGAGCTCTTCCAGGCTGTCCTCCTGTCTGCCGGAGCGGAGCATGAGCTCCCGAACAAGCTCAAATACCTGGCCCTGTACCCGCTGTTTCAGCAGCTCCAAGCCGTCTTCGTGCTCCATGATATACTGGCAGCGGCTGATCACGTCGGCCCCGAAGGGGCTCTGACTGTTCCAGGCGCCCAGGCTGCCCAGCTCCCGGCCCGCAGCCAGGTCAAAGAGCTTCACCGCCAGAGTGGTGGTGCCTATATCCACGGCGGCCCCCAGTCCATGGCGTCCGGCTGTATGCGTTATGTCAACTTCTTTGCCCTCCCGGCAGATCTCGCCGCCTCCCTGCTCCGGCAGGTAAACTCTTATATCTCCATCTATTTTATACTGGCAGGCCAGGACGCTCTCCCGGCCTCTGCCGCAGTCCAGCTCCACCCGGCATTTACCGCATTTTCCGTTCCCGCCGCAGGGCGCAGGCAGCTCCAAGCCGCCCCGGCGCAGGACTTCCAGGAGATTTTCCCCGTTTTTTACCTGAAATTCAAAGTCTCTGTCCCCTTGACGGGCCAAAATCCTTGACATACTTTTATCCTTTTCCTATAATTATTTAAAGTACTTTAGTTATGATATACAGCAGCCGGGGCTTTTGTCAAGGAGCATTGTGAAAGGAGCTAAATATGCCGGATATTTTTCAGCTGGCAAGGCAGAACGGCTTTGAGCACATCGCCCCTCTGTGCATGGAGGCCTTGGAGCCGCTGCCGGAGGTGCGGGAGATGTGCGCCTCGGGCCGCTGCCGGAAATACGACCGCTGCTGGAGCTGCCCTCCCGCCTGCGGAAGTCTGGAGGAGACCGCCCGGCGCATGGGCCGCTATCGCCGGGGCATCCTGGTCCAGACCGTGGGAGAACTGGAGGACGAGTTTGACAGCAGGGGCATTGCCCTGGCCCAGTCCAGGCACAAGTCGGCCTTTTCAAATCTGGCCCGGCAGGCCAGATGCCTGGAGCCGGACTGTCTGCCCCTCACCGCCGGGGCCTGCACCCTCTGCCACAAGTGCACCTGGCCGGACAGGCCCTGCCGCTTCCCCCAAAAGCGCCTGTCCTCCATGGAGGCCTACGGCCTGCTGGTGAGCCGGGTGTGCCTGAGCTCCGGCCTGGCTTACAATTACGGCCCCAGGACCATAAGCTTCACCTCATGTATACTGTTTGAAAAGGAGTAAATACGAGATGCAGAGCCCTAAAGAGATATTTCTGGAACTATTGAAGGCCGACGGCAGGCCCGAGCGGCAGCTGAAGCAGTATGAAGCGCTGCACGTGGTGCTGAACGACCCGGTGAATGTCTACCTCCGGGCGGGCCGGGGCAAGGGCCGCACCAATATAGACCGCTGGGGCACCACCATAATGTGGCCGGAAGACGCCCCGGGCCCCATGCCCCACATCACGCCGGAGACCAAGGTCTGTCCGGATATAACCCGCTGGCGGGAATATGTCCACGCTCCGGACCTGGAGGCAAACTGCAGCCAGGGCTGGGAGGAATGTGCCGCCGCTGCCAGGGCCGCCGCCGGAGACGGCAAGATACTCTCCGCCTTCATGGGCACCGGCATATTTGAAGAGTGCCATTTTCTCATGGGTTTTGAGGACACCCTCACCAATCTCTACGAGCATCCGGAGGAAATGCACCAACTCATTGATTATATTACCGATTACCGCTTAAAATTCGTCAAATTACTTATTGACGGACTGGCCCCGGATATGATATTCTCCCATGACGACTGGGGCGCAAAGGAAGCCCTGTTCATGAAGCCGGAGATGTGGCGGGAATTTTTCAAGGAGCCCTACCGGCGCTTTTACGGCTACATCCGGTCCCGGGGCGTCATAGCCCTGCACCATGCCGACTCCTACCTGGCCCCCATTGTGGAGGACATGGCGGAGATAGGCATACAGGTCTGGCAGGGCGTGCTGCCGGACAATGACATCCCAGCCCTCCAGCGGCGGCTTAAGGGGCGCATGGTGCTCATGGGCGGCATAGGCGCCGCCATCGACCGGCAGGACGCCACTGAGGAGGAGATACGCAGCTATGTGAGCAGCACCCTCAAAGCCTGCTGCCCCGGCGGCCACTTCATCCCCAGCATCACCTACGGTCTGGCCGGGACCGTGTTCCCCCATGTGGACCCCATCATCGACGATGAGATTGACAAATATAACTCGGTGCTCCACATGCCCCTCGTGGACCTGCCCCCGCTGCCCCGCCGCAGCGCCTCCAGGGCGGAGCCCACGGCCAAAGCCCCGGAGGAAAAGTGCGGCGGGCTGCTCTCCCAGCTGTCCCAGGCCCTGTGCCGGGGACAGAAAAAAAAGGTGCTGGAGCTCTGCCGCCAGGGTCTGGACCAGGGCCTTGAAGCCAGGGAGCTGCTGGACCGGGGGCTGGTGGCCGGCATGGCCAGGCTGGGTGAGGACTTCACCGCCGGCCGGGCATTCGTGCCGGAAATGCTCATGGCGGCCCGCTGCATGTCGGCGGCCACGGAGCTGCTGAAGCCGGGCCTGGTGAGCGGCGAAAAGAAGGCCGCCGGCCGGGTGGTCCTGGGCACGGTTAAGGGGGACATGCACGACATAGGCAAGAACCTGGTCAGGATAATGATGGAGGGCAGCGGCCTGGAGGTCATCGACCTGGGCGTGGACGTGAGTCCCGAGGACTTCGTGAACACCGCCATCGAGAAAGACTGCGGTATTATAGCCTGCTCTTCCCTGCTTACCACCACCATGGCGGAAATGCGCCGGGTCGTGAATCTGGCGGTGGAAAAAGGTATCAGGGATAAAATAAAGATAATGGTGGGGGGCGCTCCCATCACTCAGAGCTTTTGCCAGGAGATCGGCGCCGACGCTTACACCGCCGACGCAGGTCAGGCGGCCAAGGTGGCCGTGAGCCTGCTGCAGGGTCTCTGATGCCCCCGTCCCGGCTGCGGCGCCTTTGATAACTGCGAAGGGCAGGGCCGCCTCCGGGTTTGGCCTACGGCTTGCCGGAAGGCCGTGATGGGCCAAAAATGCTTATAGATATTTGAAAGGAAGGTTTGTTATGGCACGGAAGAAAGTTGATTCAAGCGTGAAGAAAACCGCCGTGAAAGAGGCGGCAGCCCCGGCTGCGGAAAAAGAGACCAAGGTCCCGGTCCAGGCTGCACCCGCTGAAAAGGCCGCTCCTGTAGAAAAAAAGACCGAGCCCGCAGCGGAAAAGAAAGCTGCACCCGTGGAGAAGAAGGCCGAGTCCGTCGTGGAGAAGAAAGCCGCTCCCGCTGAGAAGAAGGCCGGGCCCGTCGTGGAGAAGAAATCCGCTCCCGCTGAGAAGAAGGCCGAGCCTGTCGCGGAGAAGAAGCCCGCACCTGCCAAGAAGAAGGCTGCTCCCGCAAAGGAAAAGGCTGAGCCCGCAGCGGAAAAGAAGGCCGCTCCCGCCAAGAAGA
Source organism: Candidatus Limivicinus sp. (assembly GCA_048417135.1). Taxonomy (GTDB): domain Bacteria; phylum Bacillota; class Clostridia; order Oscillospirales; family Oscillospiraceae; genus Limivicinus. The sequence goes on from DBFSDV010000068.1 coordinate 3,888, forward strand.
AGGCCGAGCCTGCGGAAAAGAAAGCCGCTCCCGCCAAGAAGAAAGCTGCTTCGGCAAAGAAGCCCGCACCTGCCGCAGAGCCCGCACCTGTTGTTGAGGCCGCCCCTGTCGTTGAGGCTGCTCCCGTTGTTGAGGCTGCTCCCGTCGTTGAGGCCGCTCCCGTCGTTGAGGCCGCTCCAGTTATTGAAGAAACTCCCGTTGCAGAGGAGGCTGCACCTGTGTTTGATATATCCACTCTGCCCCGCAGAAGCGTGGCTTTCATCGGTTCCGAGTGTCATCCCTTTGTAAAGACCGGCGGTCTGGGGGACGTGATGTACGCCCTGCCCCGGGAGCTGGTAAAGCTCAACTGCGACGTCCGGGTCATCCTGCCCCGCTACGCCTGCATACCCAGGAAGTACCAGGATAAGATGGTCTACCGGGGCGAGTTCTACATGGACCTGGGCAGCACCGGCCGCAACTACTATGTGGGAATAATGGAATACGTCTGCGACGGCGTGGTCTATGATTTCATAGACAACCAGGAGTTCTTCACCTCCGGCAATCCCTACACCAATCTTGTGGACGACATCCCCAAGTACTGCTTCTTCAGCAAGGCCGCCCTGGCCGCCCTCAACTACATGAACTGGATACCGGATATCATCCACTGCCATGACTGGCAGGCGGCTCTTGCCCCGGTATATCTGCGCACCCTGTTCAAGGACACCCCTGTGGGCCGGGCCCGGTCCATACTCACCATTCACAATCTCCGCTTCCAGGGCATCTTCAACATACCCACCATAAAGTACTGGTCCGGACTGCCCGACTCCGTGTTCAACATGGGCGCCCTGCAGCAGGACTACGTCAATGCCAACATGCTCAAGGGCGGCCTGGCCTACGCCGACCGCATCACCACCGTCAGCGGCACCTATGCCTGGGAGATCCAGACCGCCGAATACGGCGAGCGCCTGGAGGGCCATCTGCGCTATCACAGCGGCAAGTTGAGAGGCATAGTCAACGGCATCGACTATGACATGTGGAACCCGGAGACCGACCCCGCCCTGGCCGAAAATTACGGTCTGGCCAATGTGCTCAACCACAAGATGGAGAACAAGAAGGCCCTGCAGAGAGAGCTGGGCCTGGTGGAGGACGAGGGCAAGTTCGTCATCGGCCTCATCTCCCGCCTCACCAACCAGAAGGGTCTGGACCTGGTGAACACCATCATGCCCCAGGTGCTGGACGGCAACACCCAGGTGGTCGTTCTGGGCACCGGCGACGCCCAGTATGAGGACAGCTTCCGCTATTACGAGAACACCAACAAGGGCACCTTCTGCGCCTGCATCCAGTACGACGAGGCCAGAGCCCACCGCATCTACGCCGGCGCCGACGTGCTGCTGGTGCCCTCCCGCTTTGAGCCCTGCGGCCTGACCCAGCTCAACGCCATGCACTACGGCACCCTGCCCATCGTCCGGGAGACCGGCGGATTGAAGGACACTGTGCAGCCCTACAACGATTTCACCGGCGAGGGCAACGGCTTCACCTTTGACCGCTACGAAGCCGGCCTGCTGCTGGACGCCATCAACCGGGCCAAGACCGTCTACTTCACCAACCGCTATCACTGGGACGAGATAGTCCAGCGGGATATGGCCAAGGACGTGTCCTGGACCAACTCCGCAAGACAGTATAAGGACCTGTATCTGGAGCTGACCCAGTGGTAATTTACCGCCGTTAAAACCGAATCTATCACATTTTTTAAGCCCGGCAACCCCTGGTTGCCGGGCTTAAACCGCTGCTTGCTTGCAATGCAACCGCCCCTTGTGCTAATATCTGCACATATCAGCAAAGCATGAGAAAGGCGGTACGATATATGAAACTGTCCGACAGAATACAGAATCTGAGAAAGACCAAGGGCCTGTCCCAGGAGGAGCTGGCGGAGGCCCTGGGCGTATCCCGCCAGGCGGTCTCCAAATGGGAGAGCGGCCAGAGCAGCCCCGACCTGGACAAGATAGTCCAGCTCAGCGAATATTTCGGCGTCAGCACCGACCACCTGCTGAAAGGGACGGAGCTTGGCCCGGCGGACAATGAGGGGCCGAACACGGCCTTCATCCTCAACGCGGTGGCCACGGCCTTTGACCTGCTGTCCATCGTGCTGTCCGCTTTTATCTGGTACGAGACTCAAGAGGCCGGGGCCCTGATAGCGGGATTCGTATTTTTGATTTTTGCTCTTATGCTCCATGTGATTGGCTCCCGCTGGGCCAAGGGCAAGGAGGAGCTGCTTCTTAAACTCCGGTTCTGGAAGGTTAACGTCTGGCTGGTCCTCTTCCTGCCGTTGTCACTGGTCTACAATATTCTGGCCCTGGGCTGGCCCGCCCCCTACCCTCTGATAGCAATGAACCGGCTCGTCTTCTATGTCCTCTTCTGGCTGCTGTACCTGGGTCTGGGTACGGCGGTGACGCTGGGCTGTGTCAAAAAAGAGCGGGCCCTGACATGAGGCCGCCCGCAAAAAATACTGCCGTATCGGTTCAGGGTACGGCAGTATATTTATTCAAATCATATGGATATCAAACTCTGGCCACGCCGCTGTCTACGGCTGCTTTATACACGGCGGCGGCCACGGCCTCACGAACTCTGGGGTCAAAGGCCAGGGGCAGGATATAGTCGGCGGAGAGCTCCTCGTCGCTGACCAGGGAGGCTATGGCCTGGGCGGCGGCCAGCTTCATCTCCTCGTTTATGTCCCTGGCCCGGGCGTCCAGAGCGCCCCGAAAGATTCCGGGGAAGGCCAGGACATTGTTCACCTGGTTGGGATAGTCACTGCGGCCGGTGGACACCACGGCGGCCCCGGCAGCCTTGGCCCGGTCCGGCAGTATCTCCGGCACGGGATTGGCGCAAGCGAATATTATTGGATCTTTATTCATGCTCCTAACCATGTCCTCAGTGAGCAGCCCCGGGGCTGAGACGCCGATGAACACGTCGGCCCCCTTTATCACCTCCGCCAGTTCCCCCTGTTCCCCGGCGGGATTGGTGATTGAGGCTATCTCCGCCTTGGCCGGATTCAGGTCGGGGCGGCCGGAATAGATGGCGCCGCTCCTGTCGCACATGACGATGTTTTTCACTCCTGCTCCCGCCAGCAGCTTCACCACGGCGGTGCCGGCGGCCCCGGCTCCGGAGGTGACCACCTTGATGTCCTCCAGCTTTCTGCCCGTGAGGCGCAGGGCATTTTTCAGCGCCGCCATGACGATGACGGCGGTGCCGTGCTGGTCGTCGTGGAAGACGGGGATGTCGCAGCGCTGCTTCAGCTTTTCCTCTATCTCAAAGCAGCGGGGAGCGGAGATGTCCTCCAGGTTCACTCCGCCGAAGGATCCGGCCAGCAGGGCCACGGTGTTCACGATGTCCTCCACGTTTTTGCTGCGGATGCAGAGGGGTATGGCGTCCACCCCGCCGAACTCCTTAAAGAGGACGCACTTGCCCTCCATGACCGGCATGCCCGCCTCCGGGCCGATGTCCCCCAGGCCCAGCACCGCCGTGCCGTCGGTGACTACGGCCACGGTGTTCCAGCGGCGGGTGAGCTCATAGCTCTTGTCCGGGTCCTTCTGTATCTCCAGGCAGGGCTGGGCAACGCCTGGGGTATAGGCCAGGCTCAGGGCCTCCCGGCTGTCCACCTTGGCCCGGGACACCACTTCTATCTTCCCTCGCAGCTGCCGGTGCAGCTCCAGGGACTTCTGGGCATAGTCCATCTCATTTACCGCCTTTCAAACTCTCAAGATAGGCCGCAGGGCCGCTGTCATATATATTGCCGCCAAGGCTGTCTATGGCCACGGTGAGGGGCATGTCCTCCACCTCCAGCCGGCGCACCGCCTCGCAGCCCAGGTCCTCCCAGCATATCACCTTGCAGGACTTTATGCAGGCGCTCATCAGCGCCCCGGCTCCGCCCATGGCGGCCAGGTACACCGCGCCGTTTCGCACCATGGCATCAATCACCTCTCTGCTGCGCATGCCCTTGCCTATCATTATCTTCTGGCCCAGGTCCAGCAGCCTGGGGGAATAGGCATCCATGCGCCCGGAGGTGGTGGGCCCGGCGGAGCCTATGGCCCGGCCGGGGGGCTCCGGGGTGGGGCCCACGTAGTACACGGCGCTGTCCTTTATCTCAAAGGGCAGAGGCTCTCCCCTGTCCAGGCACTCCGTCATCCGCTTGTGGGCGGCGTCCCTGGCGGTATATATCTCCCCGCTGAGGTATACCATGTCCCCGGCTCTCAGCTTCGCCAAAGCCTCGCGGCTCACCGGGGTCTTCAATCTGTATTCCATTGCTCCCGGCTACTTCCTTTCCAGAACATAGTAGTTCTCATACTGCTGCACATCGTAGAGCTCCAAATCAAAGCAGTCCAGCTCGGTGTCAAGGACAATATATATGGCATCCTCATCAGGGTCTATTTCCAGCTGGTCCATGGGGCTGAAGGTGTAACGCTGGTCAAAGGGCAGCCAGCCCTCGGGGCAGCTCTTGCCCTGAAAATACTCCGCATCGGTCTGGTGGTAGAACATGGTGAGTATCTCGCCGGAATTGGGATATATCCCCTCTCCCCAGTTGGAGGTGACATAGAGTTTTTCATCCTCCCTGTCCTTTACGGATATCAGGGCCTGTCCCAGACCTTCGTCAAAATAGTAGGCCATGTCCCTGGCGTAACTGCCGAAGTACGTGGTGGCAAACAGGGCAAAGGCCAGCAGGTAGGCCCCGCATATCCCCAGTCTCAGGGGGAAGGCCCTCATCCTCAGCATAATGTTGTATATGCCCAGGGCCGTGAAAATAATCTGGGGATAGAAGATGATGTTTATACGGTTGATGTTCACCCCGTTGGTGCAGACCCCGCACCACAGGCCGGTAATGAAAAATATCAGCAGCAATACCGCCCCGTCGTTATCCTTCAGCTTTGTCAGTGTCCAGACCAGGCCCAGCACCGCAAAGGGCACTGAGAAGAGATATATGGTCCCGAAGGCCGGGATATTGTTCCAGGGATAGCCCTCCTCCTGGAGAAACACCACCGTCAGCAGGCTTTTTATGTTTGCCCTCAACTGATACCACATGTCCTCGGAGAAGAAGAGTATGTCTCCGGAGCGGGTACTGTAGGGAAAATAGGGCAGGGTGAAGGGCCCCAGCTCTATGGTCTCCCAGCCGAAAAAGTTTATGGCCATCACCGTAATAAAGGGCAGGGCCACCGCCAGCCATACCGCCAGGGCCAGCAGGGCTTCTGCTATGCTGACCCGCTTTCTGACCAGCAGGTATATGCAGGCGAGAAGCAGGAACAGAGGCATGGTGTAAATGGATATGCCGTAACAGTACATGCACAGGCCGAACATCACCATGCTCAGGCTGAGCAGGAGCTTGCGGTGCCGTGAGCCCAGGCAGCGGTGGAGGAAGAATACGCCGAACAGGAAAAAGTGCGGGTACAGGTTGCAGTCCAGGGCCCAGCGGCTCTGGAGCACGTGCCAGGGGGCAATGGCTGCAAAGCCGGCCGCCGCCAGGGCCGCATTTTTCCCGAAGGCGTCCTTTACAAAGAGATACAGGACAACTATCCCCAGCAGACTGACAATGAGCTGGGGCAGGCGGGCCACCAGAGGACTGAGGCCGAATATCTTTATCAGCGGCGCCATGAGATAGCTCATGAGGGAGCTCATCTGGCCGTACACCCAGCCGGTGAGATGCACGGGATAGCTCATACCGTAGCGGTCAGTCCCATAGTCGGCAAGGGCCTTTGCGTCCACCGCGGCCATTGCCCCGTCCACATTGAAGCCCCCCGGCACCTGGCCGAATTTATACAGGCGTATAAACAGAGCCGCCAAAACAAAGAAGGCAAAAACGGCTTTATAAACTCGCCCGCTTATATTCAATTCCGGCTCGGCCCCCGGCCTGTCCAGCAGCCTGGCTGCCGCAACGGTGACCAGAAAAGCCGCCAGTGCTAAAAAGATCTGGTTCAGTACTTCCATTATGTAAACCTTTCTGTGACATGTTTCCGATAAACGCTTAGATCAGAGAACGGCGCTGGCTCTGCGGGTCACGTGGCAGCTGATATTCACCGCCACGGGCAGGCCCGCCACGTGGGTGGGCATGGTCTCTATATTAACGGCCAGGGCCGTGGTGCGGCCGCCGAAGCCCTGAGGGCCGATGCCCAGGGAATTTATCTCCCGGAGCATATCCGCCTCCAGGGCGGCATAGAATTCATCCTGGTTGGGGCGGTCCACAGGCCGCAGCAGGGCGTGCTTTGCCAGGGCCGCCGCCTTGTCAAAGCTGCCGCCTATGCCCACGCCCACCACTATGGGCGGACAGGGGTTTGAGCCCGCGGCCTTCACCGTGTCCAGCACGAAGCGCTTTACGCCCTCCACACCGTCGGCGGGCTTGAGCATGGCCAGGCGGCTCATGTTCTCACTGCCGAAGCCCTTGGGCAGCACCGTGAGCTCCAGCCTGTCCCCCGGTACCAGCTCCACCGTTATGGCGGCAGGGGTGTTGTCCCCGGTGTTCACCCGGCGCAGAGGGTCGGAAACCACGCTCTTGCGCAGATAGCCCTGCTCATAGCCCCGGCGCACGCCTTCGTTCACCGCGGCGTTGAAGTCCCCCTCTATGTGCACATCCTGGCCCAGGCGCGCAAAGACACAGGCCATGCCCGTATCCTGGCAGACGGGCAGGTCCATCTCCCCGGCGGCCTCTATGTTCCGGCACAGTACCCCAAGAGTTGCCTGGGCCACCGGCCAGGGCTCCCCTTCCCGGGCGGCGTTCATGGCCCGGACTATATCCTCCGGCAGCTGCTTGTTTGCTCTTATGCAGAGCCCGGCCACCGCGGAGCTTATTTCTTCGGCTTTCACTGTTCGCATGGTCTCATACGGCCCCGGCCCGCCGGGGCGCTCCCCTTATCTGATAGACGGGAATATTATTCCACCCCTTTTCCCGCCTGTCAAGCCCAAGAAAGCGTTGAAGGCCGGGCATATTTAAAAAATTTTACATATTGTTGCTTGCCAAATTCGGTATCCCTGTGTTAAACTCCCCTGCGAGGTGAATATATGAATACACTTAATTTCAACGAAAAGACCGGTTTCATCTGCGATATGGACGGTGTTATATATAAAGGAAACCAGATCCTGCCGGGTGTCACCGAATTTATCCAGTGGCTGCAGGAAGAGAAAAAAGAGTACCTCTTCCTCACCAACAACAGCGGCTACACTCCCAAAGAGCTGCACCAGAAGCTGGAGCGCATGGGCCTGGACGTGCCCGAGGAGCACTTCTACACCAGCGCCCTGGCCACCGCCGCCTTTTTGAAGGACCAGGCCCCGGGCTGCTCCGTCTTTGCCATCGGCGAGGCCGGGCTGCTCAACGCCCTGTATGACGCCGGTATAACCATGAACGACGTGAACCCCGACTACGTGGTAGTTGGCGAGGGCCGCACCTATTCCCTGGACTCCCTCACCAAGGCCACCAATCTGGTCATGGGCGGAGCAAAGCTCATCGGCGCAAACTCCGACGTCTCCGGCCCCATCGAGGGGGGCATAGCTCCCGCCTGCCGGGCTCTTATCTCCCCAATAGAGATGGCCACAGGCACCCAGGCCTATTTCTGCGGCAAGCCCAATCCCCTGATGATGCGCACCGGCTTGCGCAAGCTCCACTGCCACTCCGCCGAGGCCGTCATGATAGGCGACAGGATGGACACGGACGTAATCTCCGGTCTGGAAAGCGGCATGACCACCGTTTTGGTGCTCTCCGGCTGCTCCACCATGGACACCCTGAAGACCTATGCCTACCGTCCCTCCGCCGTTGTGAACGGCGTGGGCGACATAGTCTCTATGGCCCGGGCCATGAAATGAGCTTGGGAAAAACTAAAACTTACATAGCTTTCAGGCCGGTGCGTCAAAAACACCGGCCTAAAAATTTCTTATTACATTTTATACTCCCCCGGCGCTCTCAGCTTCCGGTTTTGGCGGATACCCGTAAAAATCAATAAGCATATTGGCAAACTTGTCGTGAACCCCGTGCTTTGCCGGCGCCTGTACTATGTTCATGCCCGGGTTGTGGTTGCCCTCAATAAGCTCCAGCTTTCCCCCGGGGAGCACCGCCACATCCCAGCCCACCACTTTAAGGCAGGGCAGAGTCATTGAGGCCTGACGGCACAGCTCAACGATCTCCGGCCAGCAGGGTATCTGCTCGCCTTTAAATCTGACGCCGGTCATAGGATGGCATTCATAATAGTTGCCGTGCTCGTCCAGACCGTCGGTTATGATGATTCCCGTCTTCGGGTCCATCTCGCAGAAGATCCCGCCGCCGTGGGCATTGTCCACATGCAAGCCCTTGTTGCCCACGCGCAGGCCGCAGCCGAATACTTCAAACCGCTCTCCGCATCTGAAAGTGATAACTCTTATGGTGTTCAGGGATTCCGGGTGAAAGCGGGCCAGCCGCTCGTCGGACTGGATGAACTGCTCCGCCAGATATTTACCCTCTACCAGTTCCCGGAAAAAAGCGTCCATATCTTCTATCCCTTCCAGGTCCTCCGCAGACAGCTTTCTAAAGCCTATCCCCCAGCTGGAGAGTTTGGGCTTCAAGGCAACGGAGCCGTTGCGCCTTACGAAGTCGAAAAATTCCTCGGGGCTTGCATCCGGGACATACAGCCAGTCCCTGCTGATAAAACGGGAAAAATTTTGCAGAAAAGCCACTTTATCTTTGAGATAGGGCTCGCTCTCGGCATTATAGGGGCGCATGAGAAGGGTGGCCTCAGTGTCGGTGAGGAACTTTTTTTGTTCCTCTACAGGCAAAGAGTGGAAGCCGAATATAGTGTATTCCGACATGGACACCCGCTTCTCCGGATTTTTCCGCCGCACCTTTATGTAATCATAAAAAAGTTTGCGCTCGGTAAAGCCCTCCGGCAGCTTTTCTATCCCTTTTGCGTAGGCCTTGAAGCGCCTGCGCAGCACCGGATATGCCCGCAGGTTTTTGACCAGCATATTATCCCACAGTATGTTGCCCATCTCCACCATCCAAACACTCAAGAATCAGCGGGTATTTGCCCACATTGTCAAATTGTATTATATTTCCTCCGGGCCAGCTGTAGTTTCCCTCTATCAGCTCCGGCCCATCGGGCCTTATTGCTATATCCCAGCCCACGTAACCCAGGCTGGGCACCTTGTCCATAGCCTTAAAGACCCAGTCTCTGACCTCGCTCCAATACGGCAGCCGAAAGCCCGGCATATAAAAATCTGTCCCAGGGTGGGAAAAAAAGTCCTCCGTATCCCGGTTGTTCCTCCCGGGCCCCGTTACTCTCCCGGTCTCTATGTCCAGGGGGTAGGCCACTCCCCCGCTGTGAAAATTATCTGTCACGCCTCCGGGCCCGCCGCATTTAAGGCAGGCGCCTATCAGTCTCACTCGGCCGTCAAGCCCTCGGGCGGCGTTTATGCGCACGGTATTTACGCAGGCAGGATTAATTTTATCCAGCTCAGGGTGCTGCTGAATGATCTCTTCCAGCAGCAATCCCCGCTCCCGGCAGCTCTCATAGAGCTGCCTGACATCCCTCTCCACGCGCATTTTCTCGATCCCCCGCCCCATGGTGCCGGCCGGAGGCTTGGCGAAAAAATCAGGGTGCTTTTTTACAAAAAGCTCAAATTCTTCCCGGCTGCTCTCCGGGCAGTACAGGAAGTCCCGCCTCACCATGCCCGAAAAAGTCCTGTTAAAAACTTCCTTTCTGCCTACGATACGCTTATCATCCGCCGTGGCTCCGGCGTTCAGCAGCGCGTCGGCCGCTTTGGAGCGGCCTGAGGTGAGGAAGTTGCGGCGCTGCCTGTTGTCCATATCATAAAATCTCAGGACAAAATAATTCTCCGGGGAAGCGCCGTGTTTTGCGCTGCAGTAGAGGGCATCGGCAAAATATACGGCCCGGCTGCCGCCCCGCTGCCGCGCTAGCCTGCGGCACATGGCCCAGGTCTTTTTTATTGCGCCGAGTCTGGACAAGGGAAAACACCGCCTTTTGCCTCTTTCAATATGGCCTCCACATTCTCCCGGCCCAGGGCCTCCAGAGTTCTGCCCTGGGAGCGCAGGTCCCGGCCCAGAGCGGCAGAGGCCAGCTCTATAAGAGCGCCGGCCACAGGGGTCGCCACATTCAAAGCCTGCCCCAGGGATTCCAGCAGCACAAGGCCCTGAGGCACATCCTCGCTTATGTATCGGGAGTCCACGCTTACCGGCCCCTTTGCCCTGGTGGGCATGGCCGCATACTCAAAGAACACTTCCTTGCCCGGGCGCTCTTCCTCCAGGCTGTTGCGGAACTTGCAGGCCTCCACATAGGGCAGGGGCTCACAGCCCAGACTTTGCAGCACGGCCATTTTCTCCCCGTCCAATTTTTCCAAAATGTTCCACACGGACGGGGTAAACACCTCATGGTACATGCAGTAATCCCCTCCGGTGGCCTCAATCCTGGGTATGCTCATTATTGCGCCTACGGTGTGCACTATCATATTGGGGTTGTGGAGAGCGGCCTCCACCACGTTATCAAGATAGGTAAAGGGAGTGCCCAAGCTGTCCAGCAGCTCTCTGGCCTGGGGCAGCAAAGAGCGGGGGTATATCCCCAGGGGGTTTCTCACATTGCGAAAGCCCACCTTAAAGCGACCGGGAGCGGATATTCGCCCGTCGATAAAGTTGCTCTCCGCTTCGGCAATAATCAGCCCGGGCTCAGCCTTCAGTCCCAGCACATAGGCCGTGGACAGATAGCCCGGGTCTATCAGCAGCAGCTGCCCGTTACGGAGCAGCGGCACCAGCTTTTCCAGTATCTGCCTGTGAAAGGCGGTCTGGGTGCACAGCAGCACCACCCGGCTGTCCTCCACATCCTCCAGCCGGCGGGACAGCCGGGAGATGCAGCCGGTCCTCTCCGTGCCGAATTCCTCCAGCACCATCCTCCCGCCGTTTTTTTCAAGGTAGGCAAAATTGTCCTCATGTACTGCGTGGGAACTTTTTATCAGCGTTACCTCATGGCCGGCCGCAGCATAGTCTGCCGCCAGGGCACAGCCGCTGTTCCCCGCTCCGATAACAGCAATCTTCATCTTATATATCTTCTCCCAGGAATTCAGGTATCCATCATTGAGCCGAACATCAGGTCTGTCTCCGGCAGGCGCTTGTTGTCCAGAGCCGCTGCAGGAGTAAAGGTCATTTCCCCAAAACGAAGCCCCTTATCCGTCAAATATAGGTCCACCCGTACAAAGGGGAACCCACGGCTCAGCTCGTCCGCCGCCCGGAAAGCCTCGTCCAGGCCGTCCGGCTTCGGCAGGGAGAAGCCCTCCGGGGCGTTTTGCGAATCCCGGTTTATTCTCAGGAGCTTAAAGTCCCTGTCCATAAAGTAGAATCTGGGCCAGCCCTCATCCCTGTCCAGGCAAAGCATGCAGCAATATGCCCGGCCGTTGAAGCAGTAGAATTTATAATCCTCCGGCAGTTTTCCCTGCGCTTCTCCCATGTACTCCTCTGCGATTATTTTCTTATCCACACCCCGGTACTGCAGTTCGGAGTAATAGGCCCAGAAGGGTTCCCTGCCCCATTTTTTTAACTGATTCTCTGCCTGCTGAAGATCCAGTCTGCTTTTATCCCGGCAGATGATATTGTAGCCGCAGCCAAAATTCCACTTCAGGGCAAAACTCTCCGGCAGGTCCTGCCACCGGATCTCTTCCGGGCTGTCATATACGGCGATCAGCTTATTGAGTATATTCCCCCAGCCCCGTTCAGCGACGAAGTCCCTGACCCGGTATTTGTCGGCGCACATGCGCACCAGAGGGTCCGTGCCGTAAGTCTCCAGCTTCAGTTTCAGCAGCTTCTCGTTCAGGGTCGCAGGCTCTTTAAGGTCTGGCCGGCGTCCGAACTTCCGCTTGAACAGCAGTTCCGTGTTGAGCCTGGGAGAAATGTACGACATGGCGGCAAAGAAAGCCCGTGTGTTCTTGTTTATGCGTTTCTTTTCCATTCTGCCAAACCTGTCTTGCTCAGGCCTCCGCCAGGGCAGGGAGCTCACTTTCCCCGGTCTCAGGCATATTCCCCGCCTCAACCATAAGGATAAGTTCCTCGGCAGCTTTAAGGGAGTCCATCAGGCATTTGCACACAAATTGAGATTGCTTCAATATGGAGCGAAACTCCATCTTTGAGGCCATGTATTGGTGGTGAAGCACGGATATCCCCGGGTCATAGCGTATGAGCCCGCCCTCATGGCGGCACAGCCACTCCAGTATCTCCATCTCAAAGTACATGAAAGTTTTGCAGTAAAAGGGCTCCGGGTGCTTTTCTATGTAGCGCCGGGAAAAAATCACGCAGGAGCCATGGAGCACCACGCCCTCGGCTGCAACGGCAGAATTTATGTTTTGCCTGGCTCTGCGCCGCCTTTGGGCCCGGCGCCATAGAGCGGAGCTGTTCTTTTCCCCGCTGCTGAGCAGCATCAGAATGGGGTTTTGGCTCCGCTTTACGTAGGCCATCTTCTTGCGCACCGATTCCAGGCTGATTCCCTTCATGGTCTTTGGATTCTGGTGTATGCCGGAAAAGACGGATACAATGTCCGGCCCCAGCAGGTCAAAGGGATGCTCCCGATACATAGCGTAGATGCGGCTTATAAAATCCTTTTGATTTATCTCCACATCGTTATTCAAAACTACGGTAAAGTCCGGAGAGAACTTGCACTTTCCGAATCTCACCCCGTAGTTGTTCCCCACTGCAAAGCCGGAGTTTACCTTATTGAGCAGAACGCTCACTTCTTTATCGCCTTTGTATTCCCCTTTGAGCACAATACCGCTGCCATCCGGGGAGGCATTGTCCACAATGATGATGTGTTTTTCACCGTCCAGGGCCTTGATGTTCTCAACGCACTTTCTCGTATAGTCTATAGCCCGATAATGGAGCACAACAAAGGCTGTCATATCATCTTCCCACCTTTTCCGGCGCTCAAACGCGTCCTTATATGCCAGATAAGATCATATGGATATCCGCTGAGCTTGAAGCTCTTAATAAAATGTTCGGCAGCTTTGTCCGGCTGGGACTGTCTAAGCCGCTTGCCCATGCGCCGGTTCATCACCGCATCACTGCGGCGATACCGCCGATACAGTTCCCGGTGTTTTGAGTACAGGCGGCACAGCGCCGGGTAAGAATTTACCGAGGCGGAGATGCTGTCTTCCCCCACCGCCGAGTCCACCAGGGCCTGGGGCAGATAAGCCAGGCGGAAACTCTCCGCTGCCCGGATAGAGAAATCCCAGTCCTGATATCGGCGGAAGCTCTCGTCAAAGCCCAGAGTCTCCCACACTTCACGGCGCATGAGCATAGTCTGGGTGGCTGCCCGATTTTCCGCCAGCATCTCCTCCAATCCCCGTTCCGGCCGGAAGGGATGCACGGGATAATAAAAGCTGCTGCCGTTTTGGGCAATGCGGTTCATGCCGCAAAAGCTCAGGTCGGCCCCCTGGGTCAGCAGATGCTCGAGCTGCTTTTCCAGCTTGTCCGGATGCCAGACATCGTCGCTGTCCTGAAAAGCAATAAATTCTCCCCGGGAGCGCTCCGCTCCATAGTTTCTGGCATAGCAGGCTCCCCGGTTTTCCTCATATCTGAAATAGCGCAGCCTGGGGTCCGGCCAGTTCTTGAACAGTTCCATGGTCCCATCCGTGGAAGCGTCATCCACCACGATAAGCTCCAGCTTCTCATAGCTCTGTTCAAGCACGCTGCGTACGCTGGACAATATTCTGTCTCTTCTGTTATAGCTGGGTATCACCACGGACACCAGTCCGCTCTCTGCCATTTATGAATACCTCGCTTTATTCCAGCAGCTGCCGGGGAAAGCTCTCCAGCAAAAGCCTTTTCTTCTCTCTGACCATATCGGGGCTTATCTTATAGCCCTCATATATCTCGCCTATATCCGGAGCCTTGCTGCAGCGCAAATCGATCTGCCTGTGCTCCAGACCGTAAGCCGAATAATAGTCGTCAAACTTAAACCCGTCTCCCTTCAGACGCTCATCAAAGACCAGGTGCATATTGGGCACGCCGAAGCTGTCGGCAACGATAAGTCCGTGAAGGCTGCTGGACATGACACAGCGGCAGGCGGCAATTTCCCTCACCACCTCCAGAGGGTCGTCCTTTACATTGATTATCTTTGAATTTTCATAGGCCGCCGCCAGACGCTCTACCGCCGGGTCCTTCAAATCACAGATGTGGGGGACTATCCCTATATCCCAGCTTTTCTCCGGCAGGCTGCAAAGCAGCATGTCTGCCAAAATACCTGCGTCGCCGGTGGGGATATCCAGCTTTTTCCCCGTCATTTTTTCCACCCGCTGCCGGGTGAGTTCCCCACGCAGGGCATGGAACTCCATTTCCCTTTTAAAGAAATGTCCTTTGCAGTCATCATAGCTGATAAAGCCCGTGCCCCAAATGTGCACCTTCGGATATTTGAAGCCGTTTATAAACTGCTGTATACGCATGAGAGGGTTTCCGTGATATGTATACATCGCCAGGTGGCTGCCTATGGCGCTGAGTTCCCCGTCCAGGAAAGAATGCCTTTCCACGGTGCAGTCAAAACATTTGCTTACTATAAGCTCGTTAAGCAGGTCGCCCATATTGGCCAGCTTTGCATAATACAGCTTAATACTTTTCTCCATAACATTCTCCCGGGATTCAGCCAAGAGCTCCGGTATACGGTATGGCGTACATGAACAGGAAAAAGCAGCTCACAAAAACGGCAAAGGCCAAATACACAAGCCACATCCTTCTGTCTTTTCTCCGCTCTTCATCGTCGTCCTCCGCCGTGCCGCCATCAAATATAGCCTGACGCAGCTGCTGTTCGCGGGGGCTGACCTTAAAGAGCGCGGAGCCCGCCACGGCTCCAAGGATACTCAGGACTATCCCGATGAAGAAGGCATCCAGATATATTGGCGGGGTTATGCCGGCCAGGGCATAGTAGGCCTTGGCCCCGGCGCAGCCCAAAAATCCCAGGAGCATCCCCAGGTAGGCCCCGGCCTTGCTGAGCTTTTTGCTCCAAATGCTGCCGAAAGCCACCACGCTCCAGGAGGAGGCAATGACGGTGCCCCCAAAATACATAATGACAAAGATCTGGGGAGGGTTAATATAGGCAAGCAGCAAAATGACCAGGCTGGCGCCCAGCATGGCCCAGCGGGAAAGCTTGAGTTTCTTCCTGTCGTCACTCCCCGCGGCTGTAACCACATCGTTTGCAGCGGAGAAACCTATCAGCGACAGGAAGGTGGACGCCGAGGATATGCCTGCGGCGGTGATGCCCGTAAGCATGGTTATGCCGATAAAGGTGGGCAGTACATTCATGGCAGCCCAAATTATGGCCTGGCTCCCCTGGAGCTGGCCGTTTATATTGCGTATGAAAGCGGCGGTAAAATACAGCGAGACGGTGACCGTCATCACGCCAATGGACGACCAGATGGCCGAACGCAGCACCACATGCTCATTTTTTGCCATCAGGTAGCGGCTGGTCTGCCACGGGCTGACCGCCACCACCAGGGCCCACACCACGCCGTAAGTAAGAGCCCAAAGCAGGTTGCTCAGGCCGTCGGGATACAGATAATCCAAATTCCCGTGCCAGGATATTATGCCCGGCATACTCTCACAGTTGGCCAGCCGGGCAATACCGTCAAACCAGCCTCCGCCGGCCTTGACGATATAGGGCACCGCCGCCAGGGCTCCGGCCAGAAAAACCAGAAACATTATGGTGTCCGTGAGCAGCACTCCCGGGGAACCCGAGTATATGGTGAACACAGTAAAGGCCAGCCACACTATCACCGTGCAGGCGGGATAGCTGATGTTGGTTATACTGCTCATCAGCGTGGCTACGCCCTGGATGGCCGAGAGCAGGTAGGCGCTGACCGATACTATCATTATGAGAGCCGAGAGCCGCCGGAGTCTGGGCGAATCAAAGCGCTGTCCAAAGTATTCCGGCACCGTACCTGCCATGCTCCTGCGTATGTACCGGCCAAACAGTCCGGCGCCATAGATATATCCTGTGGCCTGGATGACGCCCACAATGACTATACCCATGAAAAAGCCGGAGTAGACTTCGCCCGTATCTCCCAGGAAAGCCCCGGTGGACAGGAAGGAGGCGATAAGAGAGCCCACGATGAGCACCGTAGGCGCACGGCGTCCGGACACATAATAATCGTTGGTATTTTTGACCTTTCTCCCGGCGATCAGCCCCACCAGGAAAAACACGGCCAGGGAAATAAATATCCCTATGATATATACATTCATCCGTCTTTCCCGCTCCTTTTATCCCGGGAGCAGATCGCCCTGTATACCAGTGCGGTAATGCCTATCCACAGCCCGAAGGCCAGGGAGATTATTATTTCCATGCCCGCTCCTTTTCCCTGCACAAAAACTGTTCCGTATATATTCCTTGCGCCGTTTCAGAGCTTCATCAGTACCCTGTCATAGCGCCCGTCCTCCGGCAGCTCGCCAAGCCCCAGGCCGTAGTCGAACAACGGCTGGTATCCCCAGCCCTCGGTCACCCAGCGGTAGCCGCCATACTGGGCGGTATTGAAGCCCGGTATCGTGTTGGCCTCAATTATGAGGGGCCCGGTCTCAGTTACTGCCAGGTCCCAGCCGATATTGGATATCTTGCCGGCCAGCGGCATTGCCTTTCGCATCAGCTCCAGGCACTCCTGCCAATAGGGTATCTGCAATCCCTTGAACTTCACCCCCGTCACCGGGTGGCACTGATGTTCCACCAGCTTGTTCTGGTCCACGGCGTCGGTTATCACTTCCCCGGTCCTGATGTCTATCATGGCGGTGAGGGCATCCTGGCAGCCGTTGGATATGCTCTTGCTTATGGCGCAGGTGAGCACCGGCGCAAAAACCAAATCGCCCCGGGGGGAGCTGAGAGAATAAAAGCGGATTATGCTCACGGCGCCGGGATTGAGCTCTGCAAGCCGGGAGTGCTGGGTAATATACTCCTCGACTATATAATTATCCGCCCCTTTGAGAAACTCCATTGCGGCGGCCAGCTCCTCCGGTCCCGAGGCAGGCAGCACTCTGACGCCCTTGCCCTGCCCCTTACAGTTGGGTTTTGCTATGACCCGGCCTTCCCTGCCCGCCAGACTGCGCAGCAGCTCCCCGGTCACATCCTTAGCCAAATAGCAGCGCCGGCCATAAAAATCTGAAAAGACCTTGGAGAAGATATACTTATTCATCAATATGCAGATATAGCGCCTGTCCGTCAGGGTCTTTCTGTACTCCGCCCGGGTCCACAGGGTACATACGGTTTTTTTCTGCTCGTCTGTAAGGCTGTCATAACCCAGCCAGCTGTACTCCCCCAGGGAGATGTGGTTGATTTTCTTTGCCCGGATTATGTCCCTTTCTATCCATTCGGAGCTCTTGCCGCACTGGGCGGAATAGCTCCGGGCAAACTCCCGTATGTGCTTTCTTGAGGAAATCATCCTTGCAAGACCTGTGCTCTCTTTCATTCCCCTGTCCCCTTACATTTTTGCTATCAGCGCTTCCAGCTCCCAGCGCCGGCCCGTCTTGGTCACCAGCTGCATCCCGCCCATCTGGGCAGTGCAGTTGGCTTCCACCATACACCAGCCCCGCTTTGCCGTGTAGGCCAGGTCCCAGCCGCAGTAGTGGTTCCCCGGCACCATCATGGCCGCCTTCTTCACCATGTTCACGGCCTCATCCCAGGCCGGTATCTGGAAACCTTTAAAGCTCACTCCCGTGTCGGGATGACGCCGGAAATTGTGGCCTTTCTTGTCCGCCCCGTCGGTAAAGACTTTTCCGGTCTCAGGGTCGATGAGGGCGCTGATTCCGCCGGCACTGAAATTGTCCACAACACTGTCGTGCTGACCAACTCTCAATGTGGGGTTGAAAAGCACGACCCGCTCCGCTCCACCCTCGTCCTTTATCACCGCAGTGGGGATACGCAGAGTGTTCACCGACTGGGGGTGTATCAGCGCCATCTCGGCCCCCTGTTCAATGAGTTCCTCCAGAACGGCGCCGGAGGCGCTGTATTCCTCAAAAGCCTCCTCCAGGGAAGCATAGTTTCCTATATTGTCCAGATGTACTCCCTTACCGAAAGCGGCATAAATGGGTTTTACTATGTATTCCCTGTGCCTTTCCGTAAAGTTCCCCAGTTCCTCAACAGCCTTCTCCGTGAGTTCTCTGCCCTTGCGGATGCAGAGCATATCCCGCTTGAAAAAATCGCCGAACTTCTTATAAGTCAGGTATTTATTCTCCAGCATATTGGTGTTTTTGGGGTCGTTCATTCTGGGGTAAAAGCTCATCCTTATACCTTCTGTAATAAAGGAGGAGCGATATTCATCATTTTTTCCTTCAAAGCCATACTGAAAATACTCGTTGTAATAAGCTCCGTACTTCATCAGGCAACGGTTCATATCCCGGCGAAGGGCGCGGACATACTTCCTGTCCTCCAGTTCTTCCGGGCTTTTGTATTTTGCGATTATGCTGTCTATCTGTCCATGCTTTAAATTATAATGCCGGCACTTCCGGTACCAGGTTTTAAAGCGGATCTTTCTGTATATCTTTCTTCGTATACTGCGCAGCACAGCTATTTCTCCCTTTTCCGCCGCAGATGGGCATCTATCTTTGATATTATACAGAAGTCCCCCGCCATAATCAACCAAAAACGTCGCAGTAAAGCTGTAAAATCTTTCATCATCTGCAAAAATGCCGCCATGCCACGAAGGCATGGCGGCATTCCTAGCTATTACTGGTCTGTTATTGCCTTTGAATTATTTTTTGACGACTTTCTTTTTCTTGGGGCGGAACATATTTATACTGATGCGGTGGGTATTGTCCCTCTGGAAAGACTCCTCATAGATGCGCAGGTAGCCGGTCTCCTTTATGAGCCACTGTCCGTCCACCTTTTCATACTTGTCGGTATAAATGGCGCTTCCCTGTATCTGCATACCGGCGTAGGGATTTCCCTCGGCAAAGATCAGGTTGTCCTGAAGATACCACTTGCCTGTGGCCTCGGTCTCGCTCTCAATGGTGATGGCGGGATTGTGGCCCTGATGCAGAGTGATCTGGGTGGTGGGCATGTTCTCCTTGAAATAATTGGTCACTTCCTTGGGGCCGTGGAACACCAGCTTGCCGTTGGAGTAGGAGGTGGTGATGTCCGGGTGGAGGGTAGTCTCCAGCTCATCCCAATTCTTTGTGTCCAGAGCGCGGAAATAGCGGCTCTTGAGGGCCTTTATCTCCTCTATGTCCTTAAGGCGCTGAACTTCTTTTTCAAGGGCTTCCAGACGTTCTTCAACAGTCATGATGAAACTTCCTTTCTAAATACTCTTGTTGATACCTCAGATGCTCAAAGCCACCTCATAGGCGTCGGCAGAGGCATCGATACCCATGCGGACCTTCTTGGCATCGCCTATAACGTCGCAGCCTATGCCCAGCTCCTGGCACTTTGCGGTGAGCTCCTCGGTGGGGCGGGACGCCGTGCCGGTGGCAATTATCAGGCTGTCAAAGCTGCGGCTCTTATCGGAGGTCTTTTTAAACTTGTCGGTGAACTTGTAGTTGATGGTGTGTCCCTCGATGCTGGTGACCTTTGCCTTATTGCTCTTCTTGATGGCGTCGCCGGGGTACTCGATGTCCATAAACATGGTGCGCAGCATACCCATGTTGTTGCCTACCCGCTTTGCATCCATGACCCTGACATTCTTCTCGCCCTTGCTCACCAGGTACTGGGCCACTTCGCAGCCCACGGTCCCGCCGCCCAGGATAACTATCTCGCCCTTGGGCTGAACCTTTCCGGTGAGGACGTCCTCGGCCAGGTATATGTCCTCGCCCTCAATGCCGGGTATCTCGGGAGCCACATAGTGGGAACCGATAGCAACGATGACGTGGTCGGGCTTTACCTGAGCTATCATATCTGCATCCACGGTAACTCCGGTCTTGATCTCTATGCCCTTGCGCTGGCACTCGCGGATATCCCAGTTGATGGCGTCGATGAACTCCTGCTTCTTGGGAGCCTTGCCCGCCATAAGGAACTGGCCGCCGACCTGTTCGCTGGCCTCATATACGGTGGGATTGTGGCCCCGGGCCTTCAGGAACTGGGCTGCCATAAGTCCTCCGATACCGCCGCCGATTATCATTACGTTCTTGGGGCTGTCGGTCTTGGGCAGGCCCTTGTACTCCAGGCAGAGCATGGGGTTGCGGGTGCAGGTGATGTGGCTGGCTTTGGGGTCGATGACCTTGTCATAGCAGCCCTGGGTGCAGCCTATGCAGCGGCGGATCTCGTCATCCCGGCCTTCCTTGGCCTTGTTGCACCACTCGGGGTCCACCAGCTGGCCGCGGCCAACGGCAACCATGTCCACCTTGCCCTCGCGGATCAGCTGGTCGGCAAGGGCGGGAGTGTTCACGCGGCCGACGCCGATGACAGGCAGGCTGATGCGCGCCTTGACGGCGGCAATATTGTCCATATTGAAGCCGGGCTCCAGGTTGTAGGGGGGGACCTCGTAAACGGTGGCAAGGCTGCGGGCATTGCCTCTGGACAGGTCAACGGCATCCACGCCGGCTTCGGCGGCCCAGCCGATAAACTCCACCAGCTCATCCAGAGTGGTCACGGCGGGCAGCATCTCGTCAATGGCGTCCAGGCGCATGATGAGAGGCATATCCTCGGGCATGTTTGCTCTCATCTCCCGGATGACTTCAAGGCTGAAGCGGCAGCGGTTTTCCAGGCTCTGATTGCCGTACTCGTCGGTGCGCTTATTGAGGAAGGGGTTCATGAACTCATGGGGCAGATAGGTGTGGGCGCCATGGAACTCCAGGGTGTCAAATCCTGCCTCGCAGGCGAGCTTTGCGGAAACGCCGAATTGCTTTACTATCTCGTGGATACGCTCTACGGTGAGGTTGTCGGGAGTCTCTACTTTGTTGGTCTTATCGAAAAACTCTGCAGGCACAAATCCGCCGTGCCAAATCTGGATGCCGGCCTTGCCGCCCTTGTCGTGAATTGCCTTGGTGACCTTCTTCAGCTCATCTCTCTGGTGCTCGTTGTAGAGGCCGAGATAAATGGTGCCGTGGCTCTCGGGACAGACGCTGGCTATCTCCACGATGTTCAGCCCGCAGCCGCCCTCAGCTCTGGCTGCATGGTAGGCGGGCAGATCCTCGCCCACGTTGTTCTTTTCCTTGACCATCTTGGTGTTCATGCCGGGCAGGACTACGCGGTTTTTAAGTTCAAGTCCTCTGAGCTTGATAGGGGAAAACAATGCATCGTAACTCATAGTAATACACTCTTTCCTTTAGATTTTCCTTTGATTTTTTCTTTTGGGGTCATTTGACAGCGGCCCTTTGGGAGAGGGCTGAGACGGGCCCGGGAACGGCCCGCCCGGCGGCTACTGGTGGCTTAAAACCGCCTTATCACTGTCTCAGCAGAAAACTTATTGTAGAAATTTTAACACTAGTAGCCGCTGCTTGTAGGCAATATTTTCTCTTTCTCATACCCAAGCCATGACCAAAAAATCATTTTTTATTATCATTTTTTTGCTGCGACAATTTATCGTTTTATCCCCGGACTTTTATGTATATAGCCCTAAAGCCGGGCGCAAAAGGAGGCCATATTTATATCACTGTCACAATATGGCTCCCTTGCAGCAGGCGGCTCGGCGGCAACGATGCCGGCAGCCGGGTTTGTCCTGCCCTCCCCGGCTTTTGGGCTGTAGTAAAATTGAAAATAATGTCCGTATGTCCTGTAGAAAAAATGAAAGAACGTCTCGGCTGAATGTGGATTGTTTAACAAAAAATGAGATACACGATCCGGCCCTTTTAGTTTATACTGTAAACATAATCAAGTTTGGCTGCAAAAGCCGAATCTTCAGCAGAAAGCCTTGCTGTGGACCTGGGAAATCCACAGGAATCAATCGGCAAGCGTAAATATTATTTTGGAGGTATACGCATGATAACGGATATGAAAAATGCAAAACTCTTCAGCCCCCTCCAGTTGGGAAAGACCACCCTTAAAAATCGTATAGCAATGGCCCCCATGAGCATGCACTATGAAGCCACCGACGGCACCGTGCCCAAGCAGCTGGCAGACATTTTCGTGCGCCGTGCCGAGGGCGGCGTAGGCTATGTGGTTATCGACGCCGTCACCGTCGACCACAAGTATTGGTACATAGGCAAAACCACCGCTCTGGACAAGGACAAGCTGGTGCCTCAGTTCGCCGCTTTTGCAAAGCGCATTACCGACGCTGGCAGCACCCTGTTCCCTCAGATAGTACATCCCGGCCCCGAGTCCATCTGCGCCCTCAAGGGCATCAAGCCCATGGGCCCCTCCGTCAACACCAATGCAAACGGCCATGTCTCCCGGGAGATGACCATTGAAGAAATACAGAAAGTAATCAAGCAGTACGGTCAGGCCGCCCGCAGGGCGGAGGAGGCCGGCTGCGGCGGTATCGCTCTGCATGCGGCCCATGCCTATATGCTCCCCGGCGCCTTCCTCTCCCCTCTGCGCAACAAGCGCATGGATGAGTACGGCGGCTGCATAGACAACCGGGCCAGGCTTATCCTGGAGATCATTGAGGAATGCCGCAGAAACGTCAGCCGGGACTTCCCCATCGTGCTGCGCATCTCCGGCGACGAGCGCCAAGCCGGCGGCAATTCTCTGGACGAAATGCTTTACCTGGCACCCAAGTTTGAGGCAGCGGGCGTGGATATGCTGGAGGTATCCGGCGGCGTCCAGTACGAGGGGCTCCAGAATATTCTGCCCTCTCACAGCATGAAGATAGGCGTCAACGTCTATGAGGCCTCCGAGATAAAGAAGGTAGTCAACATCCCCGTCTTCGTTGTGGGAAAGATCAACGACATCCGCTATGCCGCCGACCTGGTGGAGCGGGGCGTGGTCGACGGCGTTACTCTGGGCCGTCCCCTGCTGGCCGACCCCGACCTGCCCAAAAAGGCCATGGAAAACCGCTTTGACGATATCACCCCCTGCGGCTCCTGCGGCGGCCGCTGCATCACTCCCGAAAACCCCCAGCATCCCGTATGCAAGTGCCACATCAATCCCCTGGTGGGCCGCGAGTATGACTTCCCCTTCAATCCCACCGATAAGCCCAAGAAGCTGCTGGTCATCGGCGCTGGCCCCGGCGGTATGTACACTGCCGTCACCGCCGCCGAGCGCGGGCATGACGTCACCGTATGGGAGAAGAGCAAGCACATCGGCGGCCAGCTGAATCTGGCCGTGGTCTCCCCCGGCAAGCAGGAGATGACCAAGTGGATGGTACACCTCAACTACCGCGCCAAGAAGGCCGGCGTCAAGTTCGAGTTTAAGAAGGAAGCCACCGTGGAGCTGGTAAAGGAATTCGCTCCCGACGCCGTGGTGGTGGCCACCGGTGCAACTCCCCTTATTCCCACCTTTATCAAGGGCGTGGGCGACTATCCCATTATTACCACCCACGATATCCTCAGCCGCAGGGTCACCATACCACAGGGCCGCGTCTGCATCCTGGGCGGCGGCGAGGTCGCCTGCGAGACCGCCGAGATGATCATGAAGGACGCAAGGCCCAACTCCATATATTCCACCGGCGGCAGCATCGGTGACGTAGAGGTGAGTCTTGTGGAGATGATGCCCCAGATGATGACCGGCGTCTGCCAGCCCAACCGCAGCGTTGCCATGGCCAGCCTCCGCCGTGAGGGCGTTAAGATGCACGTCAATTCCAAGGTCCTGGAGGTCACCGAACACGACGTTAAGATCCAGCACAAGGACGGCAGCGAGGAGTGGCTCAAGGGCTTTGACTATATCGTCCTGGGCCTGGGCTCCAGAAAGTACGACCCGCTCTCCGAAGAGCTGAAGACTTTCGTCCCCGAGGTATATGTAATCGGAGACGCCGTCAAGCCCGGCCAGTCCAGCGATGCAATGCACCAGGGCTTCGAGGTCGCCTATAATCTTTGATCCGGTGGCTGGCTTATAAGAGAACATTGAGACAATCAGACCCCACCGGATAAGCTCCGGCGGGGTCTGGCCTTATAGGCCGGCCGGAGCCCCGCCCCATCTTTTGGCAAGTATTTTTTCACATAAAAAAACAAGAAAGAAGGAATGGAAAATGTATGATGAATTGAAAGGCAAGGTCGCCGTCATAAGCGGCGGAAGCAGAGGCATAGGTTTTGCCGCAGTGAAGAAGTTCCTGGCGGAAGGCGTCAAAGTCTGTTTCCTCAGTCACTACGAGGAGACCGGCGAAAAAGCAATGGCTGCTCTGAAGGAGATAAACCCCGACTATGAGGTCATGCGCAGGGTCATCGACCTTTGCGACTACAAGGCCGTACAGCAGCTTTTCAGCGATGTGGAAGCCAAGTGGGGCCGCATAGATATTCTCATCAATAATGCCGGCATGGACAGCAGCACACCGCTCAATCAGCTGAAGCAGGCAGAGTGGAATGAGGTCATGGACCTCAACACAAAGAGTATCTACACCATGAGCAAATACGCTATCAAGTACCTTAAAAAGCACAAGGGCTGCGTGATAAATACCGCATCCGTGGCCGGTGTCTACGGCTCCGCCGCCGGGCTCCCTTACCCCGCCAGCAAGGCGGCAGTCATCGGCATGACCCAGTCCCTGGCCTGGACTTTCGCCCCTCTGGGCGTGCGTGTAAACGCCGTAGCTCCGGGAGTAATCAACACTGATCTTGTGGCAAACCTCCCCGATTTTGCCGCAAAGACCATTACCGGCACCATTCCCCTCTCCCGATTCGGTGAGCCTGAAGATATCGCAAACGTAATGCTGTTCCTGGCATCCGATTCCGCCGCATACATAACCGGAGACACCATACATGCAGACGGAGGCTACAGGCCCGCAAACACGTTCTGAGTCAGGAGGTACATATGTCCAGATTTAACGCAGGAACTTACCAGGGCCAGGGCAAGGGTTACCGGGGCAAGCTTACCGTTGAAGTCTGCCTGAGTCCCGAGCGCATTGAGTCCGTAAAGGTGTCGGAGCACAATGAGGTTCGGGGCATAGGCTGGGGGCTGAACACCTCCCCGGTGGAGACTCTGCCCGGGCTCATCGTAGAATACCAGTCTCTGAATATACCGGAAGTGGTGGGGGCCGAGCTCACAAGCCAGGCGATACTGGATGCGGTGGCCGCCGCCATCAAGGCTTCCGGCGCCGACAAGGAGCTCATATCCCAGCTCAGGTCTGCTCCCGGCCCCGCCCCCCAGCCGGCGGAGCCTGAGGAACGCCGGGTTGACCTGCTAATATGCGGGGCCGGAGCCGGCGGGCTTGCCGCCGCCGTGGAGGCCAAGCTGGCTGGAGCCAATGTACTTATTGTGGAAAAAGCCGGCATTACCGGCGGCTCCACCGCCCGCAGCGGCGGAAAGATCCTGGGCGCCGGAACTGTCTGGCAGAAACGGCAGGGCATATACGACAACCCCCAAATGGTTTATGACTACCTCATGGAAGTGGGCTGCCGCCGGGGCGACTTCATGTCCCCGGTAAAGACCCGCTATGTCTCCGAGCATTTGAACAGCACCCTGGACTGGCTCAGCTCCGTGAAGTACAGCATAAAGGGCAAGCCCGAGGAGGTGCTGAGCCAGCCTTGGCCGGAGCTGTCCAGGCCCGAGCAGAACGAGGACGGAAGTCTGAAAAAATGCAGCTATAAAGTGCAGGACGTGGAGCCCATCCATGTATCCCTTCAGCCCTGGCGTGTACACAACTCCCCGGGAGGCGGCGGCCAGACCAACGGCGAAGGCGGAGAGATCTCCGTGCCTCTGACCCTGTACTATGAAAATGACCTGGGCGGAGAGATCATGTACAATACTGCTCTTGAGGAGCTGATAACCGACGGCAAGGGCGCTGTGATCGGGGCCCTGTGCCGCCGCAGCAACGGCGCTCAGGTGACCGTATATGCGGAAAAGGGCGTGGTCCTGGCTACCGGCGGTTATTCCCGCAACAAGGAGATGTGCTCCCGCTATCCTACGGCCCATTATTACAGCACTGTGCCCCACGGCAATGTGGGCGACGGCCTGACGGCGGCGGAAAAGATAGGCGCCAGGAACTTTGTCCACCCCGCCGTCCAGGTGGTGTACACCAGCCTCACCTGCGGCATAGGCATCAACGACGAATCCGGCCTGATAGTAAACGAAAAAGGCGAGCGCGTGGTAAACGAGTGGACATATCAATACACCGTGGGTGACGCCCTGGCCGCCAGCGGCAGCAATTGCGGCTGGTACATCACCTCCGGCAAGGAGCCCTACCCCGGAGTCAAGCTGGGCTATAAGATGGCGGTAAACAAGAAGAGCCGCGACCCCGTATCCGACAGCATAGAAGGGCTGGCAGTTAAAATGGGCTGCGAGCCGGAACGTCTGCGCAAAACATACCAGCGCTACTGCGAACTGGTGGAAAAGGGCGTGGACGAGGACTTCGGCAAACCCGCCCAGTTCCTGCACCCCATAGAAGGGCCCAAGTTTGTAGCTCTCCGACTCCACCCATGTATCACCGTGACCTATGGCGGGCTGGAGATAGATGTGGATTCCCGTGTGCTTCGCCCTGACGGCTCCTTTATCCCCGGCCTTTATGCCGCCGGAGAAGTGGCCAACACCGGCTTTTTCGGCACGGAGTATCCCACCTGCGGCACGTCTATCGGCGGAGCGCTGATGTTCGGGCGGGTGGCCGCCAGAACGGCGCTGGGTCTGGGGCGGCTCTGAAACCCGCTCAGCCGCCGTCCTTCGGCATCGTAAAAACGGCAAGACCCTATTCATCTCATTACGGCAGGCTTATATCGCCTGCCGTTTTTTTCATCAAAATTTCCCCTGTCTCCCGTCTGTACAGCCCTGTGCTCTGCCGTATGGACAGGGATTTTCCGGCAGCCCTGTGTGCCTTTGGCGCAGGGCTGCCCATTAAAGTCCTTTGGCCTTTTGTAAAAAGTGTCCATATAAACTTGATTTTTTAGCGATTTTCTGTTACCTTTATTTTAACATTTATGTAATAACGATGGACATTTTTGCTGCGATTACTACATTTCTTTGGTCTGTGTTTGTGGGGTGAGAGCTTGAAAAAAAAGTGCAGGCCGCTGTGCGAGGCCCCAAGAAGCAACATTTTTTGCGGGCCCGACAAATATCTTCAGCTTCAGGAATATACGATTTCTCAGGAAATGTTTCCCGTATTGGAGATAGACAGCTACTTTATTTTGGTTAGGGACGGTAAGGGAATTTTCATCATCAATGGGGAGGAATTTCCTGTTGAGCCCGGGTGTATCGCATGGATACAGGGCTCCCAGGTCCTTACCATATGCCCGAATTTTGGGGAACAGCTGCACATATGGGTATGTGCCTATGATTATCAGCTGCTCAGCTACTTTACTTTCAGTAAGCTGAGCCTGAGCAAAGAGGCAGAAATCGTGACCGGCCTCCCTGTAATCGGTCCCGGCGGCGAGGGGGTCGACCAAATTGTCCGGCTTTTCTGCCAGTACAAAAAATTATGCGAAAAGAATACCCGGGGCTCCACCATCGTCAGAAGCTCCTTCCTCCGGAAAATCGAGCTGCTGTATAACCGGGTAACTGAGAGCATGAAAGATCAGTACAGATTTGAGAACATGCCCCTGGGCCGCCAAGTCAGCCTCTATATGGCCACTCACAGTACAATGGACCTGAGCGCCGCCCAGGTCGCCAAGGCCATAGGTCCCAAAGTGAATGAAGCCTCCCTGAACCATGCCCTTCTGGTGGCAACGGGGCTGAATTTCAATCAGTATCTCAACCGGCTCCGTCTCATTTTGGCTACCTCCTATTTCCTGTATGACAGTCTGCCCTTCGGTTATATAGCGTCCATCTCCGGCTTTAATATGGAGATCACCTTTTTCCGCCGCTTCAAAGCCCTTACCGGGATGACACCCCAGGCCTACCGTGAGCAGATGCTCTGCCCCGGCTCCCGCAAGCGCCCCTACCGGGGCATGATAATGAGTGAAACTCTCATTTCCGTAATTAGTTTCCTCTATGAAAACATGACAGAGTACATTGATATGGACACGATATCCCGGGAGCTGTATACGTCCGGCAACATCCTGCGCATACAGTTCAAATCCCGGCTGAACACCAGCTTCAAGCAGATACTCTCCCAGTTTCGGGTAAGGTATGCCGAGGCCCTGCTCAGCACGACCGACCTGCCCACTGTAGATATTGCTATAGAGTCGGGCTTTGGCTCGGGCCGTACAATGGGCCGCGTATTTTATGATATTAATGGGATGTCGCCAGGCGAATTCAGGAAGAAGCGCGGCGATACCGGAGGCAGCAATGAATAACAAAAACACTTTTGAAGCAGACGGCAAAAGCCGCACTACCATCTCCTCCAACTTTTCCGGAGCCCACGACTACTTTTCAAAGACGGTCCTGCCCGACGAGATACGCACGGTCCTCCGCAGGATAAAAGCTCCCACCCCCTATGCCAATAACAGGGAGCAGGTCTTTATGCTGGTACGCTCCGGCACGGGCAAAATTGTCGTTAACGGCATAGAATACCGCCTCAAGCCAAACACTCTGATAAACCTGGGCCCCTTTCACCGTTACCGATTCATTCCCGATGTGGGCAAAATAATGGAGATCGTAGACAGCCGGATGAACAGCGGTACCTATGTTTATATGATAGCCAACCCCTACCTTAAAATTGAGCAGTTCTACGTCACGTCGGAGCCCCCTATCGTATATCTCACCGGGCTCCTGGCCGATATTGCCAATGACTCCATGAACGGATTGCTGAGGGAAATGAACAGCAACTGGGACAACCGCACCAGTATCTGCTTTTGCTACATGATGGACCTTCTCGGCATACTCACCGAGAAGCTCCCACGTTCATATTTTCAGCACAGTCCGTCCCCGGAAAAGAAAATGTAGTAATTATTAACAAGGATAATTTTTGATTTTTTGGCCACCGCAAAACTACTGCTCATATTTATTGCATTTTTTGCAGTTAAATTCAAAAATCCCCGCAAAACAAGACCGACAAATGTTTTTTTCGTTTGTCAGTCTTTACTATATTAAGTCATCTTGTACATAGAATCTCATTTTTTGTCGTCATATCTTGTAAGAAAAACCAACTCATAGGCACGCTGCTTTTTTCGAGTTCTGTTAAAATATTATCGTTCCAAGCATTTAAACTGGTGGCATATGCGATGGGTCACGGGAAGGCCCTGGAACGAACTTATTTCTTTATAACTTTATGAAGGAAAGGAAAATGTCCAATGTTCGAAAATGAGTTTAAAGGCAAAGTAGTTCTGGTTACCGGCGGCAGCCGCGGTATTGGTTTTGGAATCGTTAAGTCTTTTCTTGCAGCCGGCGCAAAGGTGTACTTCCTCAGCCACTATGTTGAGACCGGCGCAAAGGCTCTGGCCGCCCTCAAGGAGATCAATCCCGAATATGAGGTCATGACCAAGGCAATAGATCTTTGCGACTACAAGGCCGCCCAGGAGCTCTATGCCGAGATCGAGGAGAAGTGGGGCCGTCTGGATGTCCTTGTCAACAACGCCGGTGTGGACAGCAATACTCCTGTGCAGAAGCTGAAGCAGTCCGAGTGGGATGACGTTATGAACGTGAACGTCAAGGCCATTTTCAACATGTCCAAGTATGCTATCAAGCTGCTGAAGAAGACCAAGGGCTGCATCGTCAACACCGCTTCCGTCGCCGGTATCTTCGGCTCCGGTGTCGGCTGCCCCTACCCCACCTCCAAGGGCGCTGTCATCTCCATGACCAAGTCCCTGGCCTGGGAGCTGGCTTATCACGGAGTCCGCGTCAATGCCGTTGCCCCCGGTGTGATTGAGACCGACCTGCTCTCTACCGTTCCCGATTTCGCCAAGAAGAGCCTTATGAGCGGCATTCCTCTCCGCCGCATCGGCAAGCCCGAAGACATTGCCAACGGCGTTCTTTTCCTTGCCAGCAGCGCAGCTTCCTATGTCACCGGCGTCACCTTGAACGTGGACGGCGGATACGTGCCTGCAAACGTAGCTAACTAAGGGCAGTTAGGCTTGGGCGCTTTAAAGGGCCCAAGTTTAAAACTCATGCAGAAAGCGTGGATATGATGAGCGTTAAGCATTTTAACATCTTCAACACTGACGACGGCAAGAGCGCGTTTTCCCCCGGCAGGCAGCTTGCCCGCATTGCCGCCGTAAAACCCGATGCCCCGGCCATTATTTACATCTCTCCGGAAAACCGGGAGACTGTCATGACCTGGCGTGAGCTGGAAGTGCTGTCCAATAAGATAGCCTGGTATCTGAAAGACCAGGGTGTTGGCAGCGGCAAAAGCGTCATAGTTGCCCTGGGCAACACGCCTACCCATATTGCGCTGGCTTTCGGCATTTGGAAAGTCGGCGGATGCTATGTGCCCATCTCCAGCAAGGTGCCGCAGAAAAACATGGCCGAGATATGCGAATGTATCTCCCCCATCCTTGTGGTCACCAACCGCAGAAGACCTGCGGGCTACACCAGCCTCAGCACCTCCGAGCTCAAGGAGCTCAGCTCCGGCTATTCCGATGAGATGCCCCCCGATACCGATGCCGTGCCCAACATGGCCAACTGCTCCGGCGGCACCACCGGCAAAACGAAGGTCATCCAGCAGAACGTCCCTGCCGGTCAGAGCGACGAGGGCCTTCAGGCCTGGTTCTACATGTCCGGTATGAATTTTGAAATGCGGCAGCTTCTGGCGGGCCCCCTTTTCCACGGCGCCCCTCACTCCGCCGCTTTCAACGGTCTTTACTGCGGCAACACCCTTATCATGCCTGCGGTGTTTGACGCCCAGCTGATGGTGGACCTTATCAAAAAATACCAGGTCGAATATGTGCAGATGGTTCCGACCCTGATGCAGCGTATCGTGAAGCTGCCCGGTTTCAAAAAAGAGGACATGAAGAGCATCAAGGCTCTCTGCCACACCGGCGGCATATGCTCCAAGGATCTCAAATATCAGTGGCTGGATATCGTCCCGCCGGAATCTCTGTATGAGATGTACTCCATGACGGAGTGCATAGGAATGACCAATATACGGGGCGACGAGTGGCTGAAGCATCCAGGCAGTGTTGGAAAAATGCTCGACGGAGAAATATCCATTCGGGATGAGGAGGGCAATGAGCTCCCTGCCGGCGAGATCGGCAGTATCTACATGTATTGGCCCACCTGCCCGGATGTGGAGTACGTGAACGTAGCTCCCATCCCCAAGGATGCCTCCGGTTTCCGCACCGTGGGCGACATGGGTTATATCGACGAGGAGGGCTATCTGTACTTTGCCGACAGGCGCAGTGACATGATCGTCACCGGCGGTGAAAATGTCTTTGCCGCCGAGGTAGAGGCTGTCCTTAAAAAGCACAAGAAGGTCACCGACGCGGTGGTCGTCGGCCTTCCTGACAGCGAGTGGGGCCACAGGATCCACGCCATCGTTGAGGCAAACGAGCCCGTGACCGCCAAGGAACTCATTAAGTTCTCCCTGAACTTCCTCCCTCCCTATAAAATACCCAAATCTTTCGAGTTTTTGGATTCCATCCCCCGTAATGAAGGCGGAAAAGTAGTAAGAAGTGTGCTTATTCAGGATAGCCTCAAAAAGGGATTCTGACGCACTTAAAATAGCAAAAGGAGATTAGAGTAATGGAAAAAAAGCAATTTAAAGGCTGGGGTGTACTTGCGGCTGCATTGATTTTCTCTTTCATCCCCACCGCAATCATGAACAACTGCTTTGCGCTGTACATGAACCCTGTATGCAGCGCATTCGGTTTTGACGCTGCCAGCTGGTCCGTGGTCAACCTTATTTCTTCCTTTGCCAGCGCCTTCGGCGCCATGGCAATCGCCGGTCTGTACCAGAAGAAGAACATGAAGCTCATACTGATCATCAACTCCATTGGTGTCGGTCTGTGCTACCTGGTGGCTACTTACTGCAGCGCCCTGTGGCAGTTCTATGTCGTGTTCGGCATTGCCAACGTGTTCCTCGCCGGTCTGACCCAGCTGCCCGTCTCCATGCTTATCACCGCATGGTTTGAGGACAAGCGCTCCACCATGATGTCCATCGCCTTTGCCGGCACCGGCATCGGCGCCGCCATCTGGTCCCCCGTTCTCAACAGCATCATCTCTTCCAGCGCTGACGGTTGGAAGTCCGCAATGCTCTATTCCGGCATCTTCGTGACCGTTGTCATGATCCTTGTCGCCATCTTCCTCGTCAAGCGCTCTCCCGCCGAGTATGGCACCGAGCCCTACCGCACCGGCGACAAGAAGGATGAGGCCGAGCAGGCCAAGAAGTCCGCTGCTTGGGTCGGCGTGTCCAAGAAGACCGCTACCAAGTCCAAGGCATGGATCGCCGTTATCGGCACCGTTATGCTCGTCGGCGCTCTCGCTTCCGGTGTTACCACTCACGTCCCCAACTTTGCAACCGAGATGGCTAACGACGGCGGTAAGCTGGGCTCCCTCCTGCTGTCTGCCTACTCCATCTTCTCCACCATCAGCTTCTTCGGCGGCGGCGCTCTGATGGATAAGATAGGCATCAAGAAGACTTCCCTGCTGGCTGTCTGCGCCATCATAGTCGGCCTTGCCACTCTCGCCCTGGCCAGCGTCCTGCAGATCCCCGCTCTCGCCTATGGCTACTGCGCCTTTGCTATTGCCATGTGCCTGCCCCGCGTTATCCCCGCCGTTATCGTCTCCACTGTTTTCGGCACTAAGGATTACGCCGGCATCTTCGCCCTCTCCAACCTGTTCTTCCTGATCGGTGCCGCTCTCGGCTCCGTGCTCACCGGTATTCTTGCCAACATCGGCGGCTATGCCGTTGCATGGATCTTCTACATGGTAGTTGCCGTCCTGTTCTTCCTGTGCGTTGCAGCCGCTCTCCGCGGCGGTGAGAAGCTCAAGGCTCAGTACCCCGAAGGCGACGAAGTGACCGCGGCCTGATTTTCAACCCGTGTAAAGCATCGGAGCCGGGGTCTTCCGGCTCCGATGTATTGAGAATTTTATGAAAGGATAACAAAGTATGAAAGTTATTCACAACAAGCTCAACCAGAAGTTTTCTGAGTACCCGGAATTCGGTGTCCTCAAGGGCGTAAAGGTTTTCATCACCGCAACTAACATTGCCGGTCCCTTCGCCGGATGCCTTATGGCCGAAATGGGTGCAAAGGTTCTCCAGGCCGAGTCTCCCGACATTGCCTGCCAGACCAGAGGCACTCTGGCATGGGCCCAGAACCACCGCAACGAGTATTCCATAACCATCAACACCAACACCGCCCGGGGCAAAGAGATCTTCCTCAAGTGCATTGAGTGGGCAGACATTTGGATCGAGGCCGGCCGTCCCGGCTCTTACGCCAAGCGCGGCCTGACCGATGAAGTCTGCTGGAAGCACAACAAGCGCCTTGCCATAGTCCACGTCTCCGGTTACGGCCAGTTCGGCCCCTACAAGAACAAGGCCTCCTACGATGTCTCCGGCCAGGCCATGGGCGGCTACATGTACACCAACGGCGAGACCCCCACTTCTCCCCCTCTGAAGGTCAACCCCTATCTGTCCGACTTTGTCACCGCCTACAACGTCTGCATTGCGGCCCTGTCCGGCTATATCAATGCAAAGAACAGCGGCGAAGGCGATTCCTGCGACGTGGCCATGTACGATACCATGTTCCGTCTGCTGGACAACTATCCTGCAAACTGGTACAACAGAGGCTATCCCAAGCAGGGTGAGCCCGTCCCCTATCGTACCGGCAACAAGAGCGACCAGGCCGCCTGCTTCTCCTTCTACGAGACCAAGGACAACAACACCATATTTGTTGCCATCGTGGGCCAGGGCCCTGTGGAGCGTGGCTTCCCCATCATCGGTATGCCCAAGCCCGGCACCGGAGATGTTCCTCTCAAGTGCACCGGCTTCCCCATCTTCGATCCTCGCGGCCAGAGAGCGGACGCCCTGCTGACTCAGTTCTGCAAGGAGCGCACCTGCGACGAATTGGAAGAGATCTTTACCAAGGCCAACATCCCCGTTCAGAGAGCTTACGGCCCCGCCGATATTGAGAAAGATCCTCAGTACGAAGCCCGTGAGAACCTGGTGGAGTGGGAAGACCAGTGCTTTGGCGTCATGAAGGGAATTGGCGTTACCAACATCTTCAAGAAGAATCCTTCTCAGATCGTCTGTGCAGCCCCCTGCTTCGGCGAGCACAACCGCGAAGTCCTCACCGAGTTTGGCTACACCGAGGAGCAGATCGACGCCATGTACAAGAAGGGCGAGCTTGCCACCTGGACTCCCAAGGACACCGCTATCAACAAGAACTACGTTGAATGGCACTTCTTCTGGGATCCCGAGCGTCAGGCCAAGCGCATCGGCATGGAGTATCCCCCCAAGAGAAAGAACTTCTGATTTATTTGATAACGGCTCCCCGGCTTTTGTCGGGGAGCCGTCTGTTTATATAGCCTATATGACTTTGCGCCTTATAAAAAATTCCTCTCTTCTATTGAAAGATCCGCAGCCCGGGTTGGGACTGCGGATCTAATATTGCTGATATTTTTATTGTGCTCTGGGATGGGCCTTGTTGTACACGTCCTTCAGCTGCTTCTTTACCAGCTGGGAATACATGTGGGTGGAAGAGATATCCGCATGGCCCAGCATCTCCTGAATGGCGTGGATGTCCGCACCGTTTTCCAGCAGGTGGGCCGCAAAGGAGTGGCGCAGGGTGTGGGGGGTGATATCCTTTTCTATCCCCGCCTTCTTCTGATAGTGCTTGACTATCTTCCAGAAGCCCTGGCGGGACATGCGCTCGCCGCTGACGTTTACAAAGAGGGACTGCTCGTCCGGACTGGATATCATCTGAGGCCGCACCAGGGTGATATACTCGCTGAGGGCCTTTACCGCGGCACTGTACATGGGGATGAAGCGCTCCTTGTTTCGGCTGCAGCAGCGGATGACTCCGGCCCCCAGGTTCACGTCGGTGATGTTCAGGTCGATGAGCTCGCTGACGCGGATGCCGGTGGCATACAGCAGCTCCAGCATCGCCTTGTCTCTGTAGCCCTTGGGGTCCACGCACTGGGGCTGCTCCAGCAGCAGCTCCACTTCCTTGCTGGTGAGTATCTGGGGCAGCTTCTGGGTGCTCTTCTCCGGCACCAGGCCCATGGCCGGGTTGGTCTTCACCATCTGCTTTATGCAGAGATAGGAGTAGAGGCACTTTATGGAGGCGATGCTCCTGGATACGGTGGCTACGGACTTGCCTTTGGAGCGGAGCATGGCAATGTAGCCGCTCAGGTCCTCCTCGTCGGCGTCGATGATGCCGTGCTCGGAGTTGTCGTCAAGATATTCTCCCAGCTGCCTGATATCACGCAGATAGGAACTGAGGGTGTTTGCAGAGGATTTCTTATCGTCTCTCAGGTATTTTTCAAAGATATCGATACATTCCTGATTCTGCATTGCAACGCCCTCCTTTCTCCTTAAGAATTATCTATCTAAAAACGATGCAGGCCGTGAGCGCGGCGGCAGCCGCAGCGGACAGGAGCACCATGATATTCTGCCTTCGCAGATATACTGCGGCAGTTCCCGGGGAGCCGTACAGCGCCCTGCGCAGCAGGGCCGAGCTCTTCATGCCCCAGGCGCCCAGGACGAATTGCAGCGGCACGCCCAGCAGCAGCGCCGGCAGCAAAGAGATGCAGTCCCTCTCCCCTTCTCTGAGCCCCAAGGCCAGAAGGCAAAAAGCGCAGGAGCACACGGCGCCCGTCAGAGCCGTTACCGCCGGCAGGCATATGCCGCCGCAGCAGGAGCTGCTGTAGGCCGCCGTGATCAGCAAAAGCAGGGCCAGGCAGGCCGTCAGCCATTTCCCCTCCGGCAGGTTCTCAAAGGACCGGGCATCCAGATAGAGCAGAGACAGCAGCGAGGAGCAGATGAAGCTGAAGAACAGGAACAGAGAAGAGCTGCCAATGTCCTCCCCGTCCGGCCTCTTTCCCACCGTCAGAGCTCTCATAGGCGTACACCGGAAAATAATTTTTCGATTGACATAATCGACTGTGGTAACAATATATTACAAACTCGCAAAATAATCAAGTCCTTTTTTCAAAAATAACGAAAAAAATTTTCGTTTATGTCAACTCTTGTTCCCGAAATGTGTTTTAATTTCACCGCAATTATATCAAATTGAGCCGATTTTGTCTATATTATTGTATTTATTATGTCAATTATTTTCTGTAGCGTTTTTTATGTTTCACCGGCTTTCTGCCCCCAAAGAGCACTGCTCCGGCAAGACAGCCGGCAAAGCTAAAGCTGACCACGCTCAAGACCCCCGAGGCCTGCAGGTCTGCGCCCTCCACCATGAAGCCTATGGTGAGCAGAGCCGTGACCAGCACGGCGGCGGTGAGCAGGGCCGGATATATGAGGGCGGCGGACCTGGACCGGCCCAGGGCGGCCCCGGCACACACCGCCGACAGGAAGCTGAGAGCCGAGCTCACATAGCCCATGGCCCCCTCCCCCAGGCTTACTTTGGACAGTATAAGGCTGGCTATACACACAAGCACAAGAGCGGACACGGCCCAGGCCGCCAGGGCCGAGAGAATGGTCCTGGGCTCCCAGGCCTCCACTTTCACATTGGACAGCAAAAAAACACCCCCGTGAAATAAGATTTGTACATCCTATTTCATCGGGAGTGTTTTTTATACCCGCAGGGAGCTCTTTATTTTTTCTTCTTGCTGCGGGCCTCGGCCTCGGCGGCCTCCATCTTGGCAGTGGTGGAAATGCCCCACTTCTTGATCTGGATACGGACTCTGTCCTCACCGGTCTCAAAGGTGACGGTATCCTCGGTTATCTGGACCAGCTTGCCGGTCATGCCGCCGATGGTGGTGATCTCGTCGCCCAGGCTCAGGGAGCTGCGCATCTCCTCGGTCTTCTTTTTCTTCTTGTTCTCGGGGCGGATGATGAAGAAATAGAAAACGGCGAACATCAGCACCAGCATGAAGATCATGGAGCCGCTGCCGGCAGCTGCGCTTGTTTCTGTAAGGATAAGGTTCATTATGGGTTTACCTCCGTAACTATATGTCGATTTGTTATTATAAATGCTTATGAGGCAAATTTCAAGATGCTTAGATGCGTTTATCAAGAATTTCTGAATATTCTCTGCGGAAAGAGTCAAATACGCCCTGCTCCAGGCTCTCCCGGATGCGCTCCATGAGCTTGTTGTAGAAATACAGATTGTGCATCACCGCAAAGCGCATGGCCAGCATCTCCTCCGCCTTGAACAGGTGGCGCAGGTAGGCCCGGGAATAACTGCGGCACACCGGGCAGTCGCAGTCCGTATCTATGGGCTGCAGGTCCCTGGCGTACTTCTCGTTCTTGATGTTGATTATACCCTGCCAGGTGAAGAGGTGGCCGTGGCGGCCGTTCCGGGCGGGCATGACGCAGTCGAAAAAGTCCACACCCCGGGCCACGGATTCAATGATATTCCCCGGTGTGCCCACGCCCATGAGATAGCGGGGCTTGTCCTTGGGCATATACTCCTCCACAGCCTCTATGGTGTCGTACATCTCCTGGTGGCTCTCCCCCACGGCCAGGCCGCCGATGGCGTAGCCGGGCAGGTCCAGCTCCGCTATCCTCTTCATGTGCTCAATGCGGATGTCGTGGAACACGGCCCCCTGGTTAATGCCGAAGAGCATCTGTCCCGGGTTCACCGCATCCTCACGGCTGTTGCACTCGGCCAGGGCCGCCTTGCAGCGTTGGAGCCAGCGGTAGGTCCGCTCGCAGGATTTCTCCACATAGTCTCTGGGTGAGGGTATCTTGATGCACTCGTCAAAGGCCATGGCTATGTCCGAGCCCAGGTTTGACTGTATCTGCATGCTCTCCTCCGGGCCCATGAAGATATGCCGCCCGTCCACGTGGGAGTTGAAGCTGACGCCCTCCTCCTTTATCTTTCTCAGCTGGGCCAGGGAGAAGATCTGGAAGCCGCCGCTGTCGGTGAGGATGGGGCCGTCCCAGTTCATGAATTTGTGCAGGCCCCCCAGCTCCTTTATGAGCGTATCTCCCGGGCGGACGTGGAGGTGGTAGGTGTTGGACAGCTCCACCTGGCAGCCGATGTTTCTCAGGTCCCGGGCGGACAGGGCCCCCTTTATGGCTCCCTGGGTGCCCACATTCATGAACACCGGGGTCTGGACGGTGCCGTGAGGGGTCTCAAACTCGCCCCTGCGGGCCCGGCCCTCCTGTTTCAAAAGTCTGTACACTTGTTTCCTCCTACTCGATAAACATGGCGTCCCCAAAGGAGAAGAAGCGATAGCGCTGCCGCACCGCCTCCTCATAGGCCTTGAGGATGTGCTCCCGCCCCGCCAGGGCGGAGACAAGCATGATGAGGGTGCTCTCAGGCAGGTGGAAGTTTGTCACCATAGCGTCGATGCACTTGAACTTATAGCCGGGGTAGATGAAGATATTTGTCCAGCCGGAGGTCACCGGCAGGCTGCCGTCCTCCCGGGCAAAGCTCTCCAGAGTGCGGCAGGAGGTGGTGCCCACGGCGATGACCCGGCCGCCCCGGGCCTTGGTCTCGGTGACTGTGCGGGCCGTCTCCTCCGGCACCATGCAGAACTCCGAGTGCATCTCGTGGTCCTCTATCTCCTCCGCCTTCACCGGTCGGAAGGTACCCAGGCCCACGTGGAGGGTGACAAAGCAGAGCTTCACGCCCTTGGCGGCTATCTTCTCCATCAGCTCCTTGGTAAAATGCAGGCCCGCCGTGGGGGCGGCGGCGCTGCCCACTTCCCGGGAATAAACGGTCTGGTACCGCTCCCCGTCCTGGAGCTCCTCCTTTATATAGGGGGGCAGGGGCATTTTGCCCAGGCGCTCCAGCACCTCAAGAAAGATGCCCTCATAGTCAAAGCGGACTATGCGGTTTCCCCCCTCCGCCACGGCCTCCACCGTGGCTTTCAGCTCCCCGTCCCCAAAGAGGATCTCCGTGCCGGGCTTTGTCTTCCTGCCGGGACGGCTGAGGCACTCCCAGCGGCCATCCCCCAGGTCCCGCAGCAGCACCAGCTCCACGCTGCCGCCGCTGGGCCGGGCGCCGATAAGCCGGGCGGGCAGCACCCGGGAGTCGTTGAAGACCATGCAGTCCCCCTCATGGAGGTAGTCCAGCAGCTCGTAAAAATGCCTGTGCTCCATCTCCCCGGTGACCTTGTCCAGGTGGAGCAGGCGGGAGCTGTCCCGCTTCTCCAGGGGGGTCTGGGCGATGAGCTCCTCCGGGAGCTCAAAGTAAAAATCCGATTTCTTCAAAAGTTTCACCTGTTTCAATATATCTGGCGTATCCGCACAACGGCTTGATTATACCAGAGCCTAAAAACTTTTTCAATGAATTCAGTAATAATATTCTCCCCCCGGCCGTATGATTTGAGATGTAAACAGCCCCCAGGCGGCAAATGCAGCACAGGCCGCATGTCTCCGCCCGCCGCTTCCGGAGCTATGCAGGGAGCTGTGCTGACTACATAAGCGGCAGAATGGAGTATTATATGGTCAAGACACCTATCTTCAAAGGCTCATGCACCGCCATCGTCACCCCCTTCAACGAACACGGCGTGGATTATGACAGGCTTCAGAAAAACATCGACTACCAATACGAAAACGGCACGGCGGCCATAGTGGTCTGCGGCACCACCGGGGAGGCCGCCACCCAGTCCCTGTGCGAGCAGTATGAGACCATACGCCAGGCCATAAAGTTCAACCAGGGGCGCATGAAGCTCATAGTGGGCGTGGGCAGCAACAACACGGATACGGCCCTGAAAAACGCCGAGAACGCCAAGAGCGCCGGGGCCGACGGCATCCTGATGGTCACGCCCTATTACAACAAGAGCACCCAAAAGGGCCTGGTGGAGCACTTCACCTATGTGGCGGACCGGGTGGACATTCCCATGATACTCTACAACGTGCCCAGCCGCACCGGCATCGGCATCGCCGCCGACACCTACAGGATTCTCTCCCAGCACCCCAATATTAACGGCGTCAAGGAGGCCTCCGGGGACATCGCCCTGGTGGGCACCACCCGCAGCCTCTGCGGCGACGATTTGTATATATGGAGCGGCAACGACGACAACACCGTGGCCATGATGGCCCTGGGGGCCCTGGGGGTCATATCCGTGGCCAGCAACATCATCCCCGGCGTCATATCCAAGCTCTGCGCCCTGTGCCTGGAAGGGGACTTCGTCCAGGCCACGGCCCTCTATGCCCGCTATGCCCGGCTCTTCTCCGCCCTGTTCATAGAGACCAACCCCATCCCGGTAAAGGCGGCCATGCGGGAGCTGAACATGGACTCCGGTATTCTGCGCCTGCCCCTTACGGAGATAGGAATGGAAAGTCTGGCAAAGCTCATATCCGCCATGCGGGAAGTGGGACTGAACGTATAAAAAATGTGGAGCGTGTCACATAGGATACGCTCCACATTTTTGTTATTTATTTCCCGCTCTGGGAGAGGAGAGCATTGGCATAGGAATTAAGGGCTTCACAGGGCTCATATTTGGCCTTATAGCCCACGCCGTCGATTATGACAAAGGGCGTATACTCGGTTATTTCCAACACAGTGCCGTCATCCATGCTGAGAGTGAAGACGGCAGCCTGGCCAGCATAGTCCTTATAGCTGTCGTCCTGGCGGTAGATCACCACCTGGCGCAGAATCTCTGCCAGTTTCTCCGTATCCGATACCTCCAGCTCCACGTCCGGCGGCATAAGCTCCACCCTTGCGGAGAGGATGTCTGCCCCGTCAATGTCCTTGAAGGGCCGTTTTCCGAAGACCCCCGGGGCCAGGCAGATAAGCAGTACAGCCAAGGCCAGGCAGACCCCGGCGACTGCAAAGAAGAATTTATGTCTCATGGTTTTCACCGCACTTTCTCTCCCCCCGCTTTCTCACTTATTTTAAAATAAGTTTACTTTAAAGATGGGGAAAAATCAAGGGCGAGTCACAATGTGCCCCTCAAAGCTTATATACCAGCAGGCAGCGCATGGCGTTGAGCACCGCCAGCACCATGACCCCCACGTCGGCAAAGATGGCCAGCCACATGTTGGCAATGCCCAGGGCCCCCAGGATGAGACAGGCGAGCTTTATGCCTATGGCAAATATGATGTTCTCATACACTATTCCCAGACACTTTCTGGATATCTTTATGGCCTTGGCAATCTTCAGGGGGTCGTCGTCCATGAGCACCACGTCCGCCGCCTCTATGGCGGCGTCGGAGCCCAGGGCCCCCATGGCTATGCCTATGTCCGCCCGAGCCAGCACTGGGGCGTCGTTTATGCCGTCCCCCACGAAAGCCAGCTTGCCGCCGCCCTTTTCCTCTGCCAGAAGGGTCTCCAGCTTCTCCACCTTATCCCCCGGCAGCAGACAGCTGTAAAAGCTGTCTATGCCCAGCTTTGAGGCCACGTGCTCCGCCACGGCCTGGGAGTCTCCGGTGAGCATGACGGTCTTGCCCACCCCCAGTTCCTTCAGGGCGGCCACTGCCGCCCTTGCGTGGGCCTTTATCATGTCGGAGATAAGGATGTGGCCGACATACTGCCCGTCTATGGCCATATGTATGACCGTGCCCACGCCGTGGCAGTCCTTATATTCCACTCCCAGCGTCTCCATCAGCTTGTCGTTGCCGGCGGCCACCTGCTTTCCGTCCACCCTGGCAAGCACCCCGGCCCCGCTTATCTCCTGAATATCCTCCACCCGGCTCCTGTCCGGCTCCCTGCCGTGGGCCTTCTGCAGGCTGCGGCTTATGGGATGGGAGGAAGCGCTCTCCGCCAGGGCGGCGTACTCCAGCAGCTTCGCCTCTTCCATGGTGCTGTGGTGTATGCCCTCCACCGCAAAGACCCCCTGGGTGAGGGTGCCGGTCTTGTCAAAGACCACGCAGTCGGTTTTGGAGAGGACCTCCAGGAAGTTGGAGCCCTTTATCAGTATGCCCGCCCGGCTGGCTCCGCCTATGCCCGCAAAGAAGCTGAGGGGTATGCTTATCACCAGGGCGCAGGGGCAGCTGATGACCAGGAAGGTCAGGGCCCGGTAGAGCCACACTCCCCACATGGGGGCAAGGCCCATGAACAGCTGCCGCACCAGAGGCGGCAGCAGGGCCAGGGCCAGAGCGCCGCAGCACACTGCGGGAGTATATACCCGGGCAAACTTGGATATGAAATCCTCCTGCCGGGACTTGCGCTCCCCGGCGTTCTCCACCAGCTCAAGGATCTTGGACACGGTGGACTCTCCGAAGGCTTTGGTAGTGCGCACCTTCAGCACGCCGCTGAGGTTGATGCAGCCGCTGATTATCTCGTCCCCCGGCTCCACGTCCCGGGGCAGGCTCTCTCCGGTGAGGGCTGCGGTATCCAGGGAGGAGCTGCCATGGGTCACCACGCCGTCGATGGGCACCTTTTCCCCCGGCTGCACCACGATGATGCTGCCCGGCTCTATCTCCTCCGGGTCCACCCGGATAAGATGCCCCTCCTGCTCTATATTGGCATAGTCAGGGCGGATGTCCATGAGCTGGCTGATGTTACGGCGGCTCTTGCCCACGGCGTAGCTCTCGAACCACTCGCCTATCTGATAAAACAGCATGACGGCTATGGCCTCGGCATAGTCCCCGTTTTCGTATATCGCCAGGGCCAGGGCGCCAAGAGTGGCCACCGCCATGAGGAAGTTCTCGTCAAAGACCTGGCGGTTCATGATGCCTTTGAAGGCCTTTTTCAAGGTGCCCCAGCCGATTATATAGTAGTTCACCAGATACAGGGCCAGGCGCAGCCAGCGCCCCGCCCCGGGGAAAAGCAGAGAATCAACAGCGGAAAACTGTTGTACCGATATCAGTTGAAGGCAAATAAGTACCGCCGCCGAGATAAGTATGCGCCGGAGCATGTCCTTCTGTTTTTTGTTCATCTTCCTGCCGTCCTCTCACAAGTTTATATATGTTCATTCAATCATATAACATCCCGCTTAAAGCACCCGGGGCATTCCCGGGTGCCGGTATCTATCAAAGGAATATCTCGCAGTCGCTCTCAACCTTTTTGCAGTTTTTCAGCACCTGTTCCATGACGGCGGATTCCTCCTGCCCCTCCTGGAACTCCACGGTCATTTTCAGGGCCATGTAGTTCACCCGGGCGCTTTTCACTCCCGGGGTGCCGGCAGCGGCCCGCTCCATCTTATCGGCGCAGTTTGCGCAGTCCACGTCTATCTTATAGCTCTTTTTCATGCCCGACCTCCTGAGTCACACAAACGATTAAACGTTTGCTTAATCTTTCAAGCATCATGATACACCGGGGCCGGCGCTGAGTCAAGTGCTTTTTGGGACTTTTGCAAATTTATTTTTCTCCCGGGACTTTCAGGAAAATAGATTTGCCTTTCCTGGGCATTTGGGATAAAATATTGTAAAAAGATTTACGGGAGCGCTGCCT
This sequence comes from Candidatus Limivicinus sp., assembly GCA_048417135.1. Classification (GTDB taxonomy): domain Bacteria; phylum Bacillota; class Clostridia; order Oscillospirales; family Oscillospiraceae; genus Limivicinus. Next base: position 47,121 of record DBFSDV010000068.1, read on the forward strand.
ATGGAAAAAACAATTCTGCCCCACGACCACGGCCAGTCCGCCGGGGAAGTGCTGGGCCTCTGTCCCCCCGCCGCCGATTTTCAGAAGCTCTCCCAGCTGCTGCGCCAGCTGGATGACGGAAGTCGTTTAAAACTGTTTTGGCTGCTGTGCCACTGCGAGGAGTGCGTTATTAATCTCTCCGCCATGATGGAGATGAGCAGTCCCGCCGTCTCCCACCACCTGCGCCAGCTGCGCTCTGCCGGGCTTATCGTCAGCCGCCGGGAGGGCAAGGAGGTCTACTACAAGGCCGCCGATACGGCCCAGGCAAAACTCTTCCACCGGCTCATTGAGGAGCTGCTGGAGATAGCCTGCCCCCAAAAATAATAGGGTATATGCACACGAAAAAGCAAAAGACTGCCGGCAGCGGCAGTCTTTTTGTTTTTGTGCTGTTTTGGGATTGTCTCTCCCCCGGCCCTTTTCATCCGTACTGTTCGGACACATAGAGGGAGGCCCTGGACTGGATAAGCTCCACCGTCTCTTCCAGGCTCTTGTCCCCGGCCAGGTAGGCCTGGCCGCATTCCAGGATGATGTCCCTCACCTGGCTGTCGGAACAGCGGTCGGCGCCCCGGGTGTTTTCCAGCAGGCCCATGAACCGCTCCACCTGTTCCCCGCTCAGCTCCTCCTCCGCCATGCGCAGCAGAGCCTGGCGGTTCACCGGCAGGCAGTATTCAATGTCCATCTGCTTGTCCATGGACAGCTGCTCCTTTATAAAGGCCCAGGCCCCTTCCTTATTGGCGGAGTTTGCCGGTATGGCCATGCTGCCGCCGTAGGCACAGTTAAAGCAGCTGAAGCCGCTGCCCCCGTCCGGGAAGCCCACAAAGGCGCAGGGCTCGCCGAAAAGCTCATCCAAGGCCTTCAGCCTTGCGGGGCTGGAGATGGGCTCCACGGACAACACCACCTGGGAGAACTCAAGGTAGGGCACGTCGCTGCCCTCCTCCACCGCATCCCCCATGGTGCTGCACCAGGCCAGAAGCCCGGCAAAGGAGGCATCGTCAAAGCTGCATTGGGCATTCTCCCTGTCCACATACTTTACCGTCCCCAGCTGAGCCACCCATCTGAGCATATTCTGCTTGTCCATAAAGGTCATGAACACAGCCTCATACCGGTCGCTCTGCTCCAATATCTCTTGGTAATCCTGGGGGCTGAGATTTTCCCGGCCCTCCACGTCGGAGGCCCTGGCCGCCAGGGTGTCCACGCTCACCCCGGACCACAGCTCGTGGAGCTGTTCCCCGTCGCTGAGAGCCTCCAGTATGCCGGGGATGAAGTCCTCCCGGCCCACATCCGGGTCACTGTCTATGTAGCCGTACAGGTCCTCATAGGCGGCGGAGCTCACGTTCAGGTTGTTGTTGAAAATGATAAGGTCTATCTTCCCCCCGGCGGCCAGGTCGGCCAGCAGCCTCTGTTCCTCCTCCTTGCCGTACTCGGTTATCTCGTAGATATAGGGGCCGCCCTTCATATTCAGCTCGTAGGCGTTGCCCACGGCGTTGGAGTTGCCCATGTCGTAAAGGGCCAGCTTCACCGTGCTTTTCTCCGTGACAGGCTGCTCCACCAGGCCCGTGACCAGCATAAAGTCCTCCACCAGGGTACAGATAAAGAAGTTCTCACTGAGGCGGCAGGCAAATTCGCAGCTGCCAATGTAAGCGCTGTAGCTCCACTGGTAGAGTTCTTTTGTGCTGCCCGTCTCCACATCGCAGGCCACGAAACGGCCTTCCGAGGATACAACATATTCCCCCTCCAGGTTCTGGCATGTGCACCAGTTGGGCACGCTCACCGTTCTGTTTTCCCCAGGGTCCTTAAAGCTCAACTCCCTCAGGCTGTCCGGGCTCTCCATCAGAAAATATTTGAATGCGTCCCTCTCATTCATGGCCAGCACCACTCCCTGGGCGGTGAGCTGCATGGAGTACACCTCAGTGTTTTCCCGCCGTATAGTGCTGATATCCTCTGTCTGCCAGGGGAAGGAGGACACATAGTCAGTACCCATGAGATAGACCCGCTTTGAGGTGTCCACCACTATGTATGAAGCTGTTCCCTCCTGCCAGCCGGCTATCTCCATCTTGTCCAGCAGCTCCCCCTGGGGAGAGTATTGCAGTATGGCTATCCGGCCCTGGTAGTCCTCGTTGGTATAGACTTCATAGCCCCGCATATAAATTGGGGCATGCTCTCCCGCCAGCACATAGAAGCAGCCGTCTCCCCCGGCGGTGACGCAGTATACCGACTCATTGTAGGGAGGCTGGACGTCCAAAGCCAGCAGCTCCGTCTCCCCGAATTTGGGGACGCCGCCCTCCGGAATCTCATAGTCCGTCAGGGCCAGCACTGGCACGCCGTCCTGATAGCCGCTGAGCAGCAGCTTGTGGTCTATCCGGGCAATGCCCCGCACGGAACAGCCGGCGGGCATGGGGTATTCCTTTTTGGAATAGAACACCAGCTCCGTCTCCACGTTCTCCGTCTCTTCTTCGGCAGTGTTCTGAGCCTGGGGTGCAGCCTCCACGTCCCCCGTCTCTGCGCTCTCCCCGGTCTGTTTGCCGCAGCCCAAAAGGGAAACAACCAGGACAAGGACCAACAGCATGGATAGAGCTTTTTTCACATCTTTCGCTTCCTTTCTTATTTCTTATTGCAGGTTATGCTATAGGTTTAAAAACCCTTTTTCCCCATAAGATAGCGCTTTTTGTATTTCAGCTCCACATAGTCCATTATTTTCTTGTAATACACCGGGTTTGCCGCCCCGCCGACGATGCCCACTACGGGCAGGCCCTGGATGAATTTAAGCAGCAGCATATCCATGGCAAAGGCGGAGGAAGTCACTTCTATCTGCTTTTCCAGCTCTCCGCTCTCCGTCTCCCTTTTTGGAGAGAGGAGCAGTTCATCCACTTCCCGGTTCCGCCGCTCATAGTCCTCCCCGCTGCTGAGGGAGGCGGAGAGCATTTTCAGGATAAGCAGCTTTTCAAAGTCCGACTTATATTCAAAGCCGTAGCTCAGGGCCGTCTCATACACGCCCCGCAGCAGCATGGCTATAAACAGCACTATATCCGGCAGACCTATGCCCAGGACTCCCAGGCCCAGGCCCTCTACCGCGGTCACGGTCATGTTCACCAGCCGGGAGCGTCCGGCCCCCTTGTAGAGCTGCCGCAGTTCCCGGCGGCTGCCCCAGGCCCGGAAGGCATAGTCCCTGACCTTGTGCTCCGTGGTGATCTTATCCACGGCATAGCTCTTTTCAATGATAGCCCCGCCCTTGTCAAACACCAGGGCAAAGCCCTTGCAGAAAGCCGCCTCCAATCCGGTGTACACCTTTTTCGGCACTTTCGCCTCCAGGCTCTCCTTCCACTTTGACCCCGAGCGCTTTGCAGCGGCGGCGGCCAGCTTTTCCTCCCGCCGCTCCACCAGGGCCAGCTCTTTGTCCACCGGTGAGCGGAGCCTTTTCCCTTTCAGCAGCATAAGTCCTCCCCCTCTGCCGGGCCCTCCCCCGGCTTCAAAACTATTTCGTATATATTCTCTATGGCTATGACGCTGCCGTCGGCCATTATGAGTTTTCCCTCGTATTCGTCTATCTTCCTCACCCGGCCGGAGACGGTGACAAAGGACCCTCCCGCCTTTCGCTCGTCCGCTTTGAAGCAGACTATCTCCGCCTCAGGCCGTTCTTTTATATGGTCCCGCAGCCAGCGAAGCTCCCTGTCCAGTTCCTCTATCCGGTCCCCGTCCAGCTCTGTTTTGTTCTCTGTAAGGCGGGCAGCCTCCTCCACCGCCGCCTCATAGCCTGTGAGGGCGGCAAAGGGGGCGAACTGGGCCGCCCGGTCCCCCACCGGCATAGGGGGATGATTGCGGGAGACGGGATGGGGCAGGGAGATCATATCCTCGTATTTTCCTGTCCTCATGCTCTGTGCCCCCCTATCTGGCGGTTCCTGTCCCGGCCCGTGGCCCCCTCCTGGTAGCTGGTGCCGGGGAGTATGGCGTTCTTGCCGTATTTCTTTTTTATCTTCAGCAGGGCCTGCTGTCTTTTTTCCTCCCGCTCCAGGGAGGAGCTGTCCATGTCCCGGCAATCCTCCGGGTCCCCGAAGAGGTCCAGCTGCCGAAAGCTGCCCTCCTCCCCGGCCCCCTTCGGCTTCACGTTTGCGGCCACCACATACATGCGCCGGACCTGGAGCTTCTTATCCACTATCCTGTCAAAGAGTTCCAGGGTCCTCTCCGTTATCAGTCGGTTGGAGGAGCTGAAACGGCCCAGGTTCACCGAGCCGTGGGCCGCCTTGGGGATATTCCGCCCGTACATGTCGGTCTTTATTTCTCCCTCAAAGCCGCTGTCTCCCTTATCCATCTCATAGCCCACGGTGAGGACCATCTGGTCGGTGACCAGGCCCTTGTCCGCCAGGTCCAGCACCAGGGCGTCCGTCATCTCCCGGACTATCATCCGGGCCCCGTTAAAATCATAGGGCTGCTGGAGCACCTGGCCGCTGCTGATGCTGTTGGTCTCCGGCCGGTAGCTCTTTATATCCTTTATGGTGCAGGGCTCCCAGCCCCAGGCGTGGTCTATAAGCAGCTGGGCGTTGACGCCGAAGAGCTTATAGAGCAGCTCCTCGTTGTAATAGTCCCCGGCTCCCCCCAGGGAGCAGCGGGCTATGTCCCCCATGGTGTACAATCCCACGGCCTCCAGCTTTTTTGCATAGCCCCGGCCTACACGCCAGAAGTCCGTCAGCGGCCGGTGGTCCCACAATATCTGACGATAAGTTTTCTCGTTTAGTTCCCCTATACGCACCCCGTCCTTATCGGCTTTTGCCCGCTTCGCCACTATGTCCATGGCCACCTTGCACAGATACAGGTTGCTGCCTATGCCCGCAGTGGCGGTGATGCCGGTCTGAGACAGTACCTCATGTATCATCAGCCGGGCAAAGTCGTGGGCGGAGATGTTCCTGGTCCTGAGATAGTCGGTGACGTCCATGAACACCTCGTCTATGGAATAGACATGTATATCCTCCGGGGCCACAAAGCGGGTATATATGCTATAGATACGGGTGCTGTACTCGATATATTTTGCCATCCTGGGCTTTGCCACTATATAGTCCAGCTCCAGTGCCGGGTCCGCCGCCAGTTCACCGGCGCTGACAGACTTGCCGGTAAAGACTCCTTTCAACCTGCCCCTGCGGCGGGCATTCTCCGTCTTCACCTGCTGCACCACCTCAAAGAGCCGGGCCCGGCCAGGGATGCCTATGGCCTTCAGGGACGGGGACACCGCAAGGCATATGGTCTTTTCCGTGCGGCTGCTGTCCGCCACCACAAGGTTTGTATCCAGAGGGTCCAGCCCCAGCTCCGCACACTCCACCGAGGCATAGAAGGACTTCAGGTCTATGGCTATGTATGTCCTCTCTCCCATTGCTGTTCACCGCCTTTTATTTCCTAACACGATAATAATATAGCATATATTATCCTATTTGGCAATAAGCTATTGCGGCTTCCATAAAAGCCCCTGGGGAAAAGGCATAAAAAAGCTCCGGAGGCCTGGCCTAGGCTTTGTCCATCTTCGCTTCTCCAACATCCCTCCGCAGGGCTTTCGGCGCCTCCCGCCGCCCTGCGGGCGGCAGCAGGACTTCGCTCCATTCAAAAAGCCCGGCTTTAGCCAGGCTTTTTGCTTTCGCCGTCAGATGGCGAGGTACCTCTCCATGGCGCGGCGCAGGGTGTCGTACG
>DBFSDV010000069.1:0-26651 GCA_048417135.1 Candidatus Limivicinus sp.
GCGGCACCGTCATCGCCACCGGCGGCACCGGCAATTATGATGGCGGCGCAGGCATAGGCATAGGCGGCGCCTCTGTACAGGACACAGGGTGCAGCGTCACCATCAGCGGCGGCACGGTCATCGCCACCGGCGGCGCCGGCACAGATGGCGGCGCCGGCATAGGCGGCGACGACAGCAGCGTCACCATCACCGGCGGCACCGTCACCGCCACCGGCGGCAACGGCACAAATGGCGGCGCAGGCATCGGAGCCGGCGGCAAAGAGGGGACTTTCTCCACCGGCGAGGGCGGCACTGCCATCATCTACGCAAGCAGCATCGCCGCCAAAAACGACGGCACTTGGAGCGGCATCATCTTTGAAGGCAATGCGGGTAAGGTGTACGGGAACCAGAGCCTGAGCTCCGACTTCGTCCTGGAGGCGGGCCAGACTTTGACTATACCCTCCGGCTCCAGCCTCACCAACACCATCAATGGCACTCTCACCATCAATGGCACTCTCACCAACCAGGGGACCTTCAACAACAACGGCCCTGTGGACGTGTCCACGACCGGCACCTTCATCAACAGCGACAACGCTACCCTGAACTGCACTTACCACAGCGGCGTCGAAGGCGGGAACTGCGTCATCTGCGGAGCCAAGCTCGTGCTGGTCACCGGCATACAGATGGAGCAAAGCCTGAACATGGGCGTGGGCAGTACGGCCACTCTCACCGCCACGGTGAGCCCGGTCAATGCCTCCAACAAGACCCTCACCTGGTCCAGCAGCGACAAGAGCATAGCCACCGTTGACGAGAACGGCACCGTCACCGCCCACAAGGCGGGTACGGCCACCATCACCGCCGCCGCCACTGACGGCAGCGGCAAGACGGCAACCTGCAAAGTCACGGTGACAATACCCGTCTCCTCCGTGACCATGAGCCGAACCAGCCTGCGCATCTATGAAGGCCGGGGCTACACCCTCAGCGCCACGGTAAAGCCCGAGGATGCGGCAAACAAGGGCATAGTCTGGAGCAGCAGCGACGAGAGCATAGCCAGCGTTGACCAGAAGGGCAATGTAATCGGCAAGGCCCCCGGCGTCTGCACCATATACGCCACCGCCGCCGACGGCAGCGGAGCTTTTGCCGCCTGCACGGTGCGGGTGCTGCGCTGGTATCCCGGTGCCACGCCCATCACGGGGGACAGCTCACACCTGGGGCTGTGGATAGGCGTGCTGGTGGTGAGTGCAGCGGCCATCGGCGCAGGAGCCTTCATCCTGATTAAGAAGCGGAAAAAGAAATAAAGAGCTAAAAAAATTCTCAGGCCGAAGGCCTGAGAATTTTTTTGCTTATATCTTAGATCTTCATGCACACATCCCATGCGCGCCAGATAACGGTGCGCAGGTTGCCGATGGCCACGCAGTCGCCCACACGGTGGGCCTTGCTGTTCTTGCCGCCCAGGGGGGTGGGGACAAAGCCGATGCCGTTGACCACATTGTCGCACTCCACCTCGAAGCTCTCCCCGGTCTTGAGGTTCTTCACGGTGCAGGAGCCGTCCCGAATGGCGGTGACGGTATGCTCCAGATACACGGGCACCTTATGGTAATCCATGGCGTCACGGAGGAAGGAGGTGTTGGCAAGGCAGGTGGCCTGGGCCACTACCAGGTCATTGAGGTACTCCACAATGATGGGGTGCTTGCCCTGGAGCACCAGGTCATAGGCCGCCTCGCAGGAGGACTGGCCGCCGCCGATGAAGAGCACCTTGTCGCCCACGGGGACCTTGTCCTTCAGCAGCTGGGTGAAGGTGAGGCACTTGTCAAAGCCGGGCACGGTGGGCATGGTCCTGGGCACGGAGCCGGTGGCCACTATCACGTCGTCATAGCCCCGGAGAGTGCCAAGGTCGGTGACCTCGGTGTTGAAGTGGACTTCCACGCCGGCCTTCTCTATCTCCCTCTTGTACCAGCGCACCAGCTCCTTGTCGTTCTCCTTGAAGCTCATGGCGGAGGCGGTGAGGAACAGGCCGCCCAGCTCGTTGGTCTTCTCAAAGATGACGGGCTTATGGCCTCTCTGGTGCAGCACCAGGGCGCACTCCATGCCGCCGATGCCGCCGCCGATGATGGCCACTTTCTTGGGCTTCTTGGTGGGGACTATCTTGTAGCGGTTGTGCTGCATGGTGGTGGGGTTCAGAGCGCAGCGGGCCAGGTGCAGGGAGTCGTCCAGCTTCTGCTGGTTGGGAGCGCCCTTCCACTTGGAGAAGTTGAAGCAGCCGTTGTGGCAGCGGATGCAGGGCTTGATCTCGTCCTGACGGCCCTCCATGATCTTGTGGACCCACTCATGGTCAACCAGGTTCTGGCGGGCGATGGCCACGGCGTCAATGGTGCCGGCGGCTATCTCCTCGGCGGCCACCACCGGGTCCATACGTCCGGCGCAGACCACGGGCTTGTCGGTGAATTTCTTTATGTGCTTTACATACTCCAGGTTGCAGTTGTCCGGCATGTACTGTGGGGGATGAGCCCAGTACCAGGCGTCATAGGTGCCGTTGTCGCAGTTGAACATATCGTAGCCGGCGTCGCCCAGATACTTGACTGCCCGCTCGGACTCCTCCATGTCACGGCCCCACTCCTCAAAGTCGGTCTCGTAAGGCATGGCGCCCTTGCCCCACTCCTTGGTCTTGGAAACCACGGAGTAACGCAGGGAGACGGGGAAGTCTGCCCCGGCCTCTCTCTTGATGGCCTGGACTATCTCCACCGGGAAGCGGAAGCGGTTCTCGAAGGAGCCGCCGTACTGGTCGGTGCGGTAGTTCCAGTTCTTCATGGTGAACTGGTCAAGGAGGTAGCCCTCATGGACGGCATGGATCTCAACACCGTCGACCCCGGCCTCTCTCAGACGCTTGGCGGTCTTACCGAAGGCTTCCACCATCTCCTGAATCTCGGCCACGGTGAGGGGACGGGACTTCACATCCTCGGCCCAGCGGTTGGGGGTGGCGGAGGCGGAGGCGCAGCAGTACTGCACGTCCACTATGGGGCTGGCCAGCTTGTTGAGAATGTCGTTCTTTGCCAGCACCGTCATCCAGCCGTTGATGGCCATGGAACGGCCCATGCCGGCGGCCAGCTGGATGAACAGCTTGGCGCCGGTCTTGTGGAATTCCACCATGTATTCCTTCAGCTGCTTGAACATCTGGTCGTTCTGGTACAGCCACTTTCTGCCGGGGATACCCAGCTGGTCCCTGACACACTGCATACCGGGCAGGATCAGGCCCACGCCGTCCTGGGCTCTGTTGAGCAGGAAATAGGCAGCTTCCTTATCGAAGTGGTTGGGCTCCAACCAGCCGAACAGGGAAGTGCCGCCCATGGAGCACTGGACGATGCGGTTCTTTATTTCTACATTGCCGATTTTCCAGGGGGTAAATAGAGGCTGATACTTTGCGTCCATAAAATCTTCCTTTCTGATTTTACTTGAATTTTAAACAAAACGGAGCTTGGGCCTGAACACAAGGGCGCCGCTCCGAGCGTTACAAAATAAACGATTTCTCTGCATATATCTGACAAGATTATAGCACAGCTTTCCACAATTATCAATCGCTTTTCACCGGGAACTTTGGCACTTTTGCCATACAATATAGGGCATTGTGTATATACACAGGAGAAAAGAGGGGAGACTATGCAAGCGGCAGGGAGCTTTATGCACCGGGGAGAACAATTAACAGCCTATTGACAAATACCCCGTGGGGGTATATACTGCAAATACCCCGGTGGGGTATATTGAGAAAAACAAGGGGGAGCAGACATGCCGGAAGACAGAGACTGGGGAGCGGCGCCGGACGGCGCTCGGGAGACGGAGGAGAGCCGGGAGCCCGGCTGCTGCCATGAGCGGAAAAGGCACCGCAGCGAAGAAGAATACAGGAGCCTGATAAACCGCCTGAACAGGGTGGAGGGCCAGATACGGGGCATACGGGGCATGGTGGAAAAGAGCGCCTACTGCCCGGATATCCTCGCCCAGGTCTCGGCGGCTACGGCGGCCCTCAACGCCTTCAGCAGAGAGCTGCTGAGCCAGCACATGCGCACCTGCGTGGCCAATGATATCAGAGAGGGCAGGGACGAGACTATCGACGAGCTGCTGGCCACCTTGCAGAAGCTGATGCGCTGAGCCGGAACAAGAGGTAATAAGATATGAAGCAATACAATGTTACGGGCATGAGCTGCGCCGCCTGCTCCGCCCGGGTGGAAAAGGCGGTGTCCGCCCTGCCGGAGGTGGAGTCCTGCGCCGTGAACCTGCTGACAAACTCCATGTCCGTGGAGGGCAGCGCCGGTGAGGCGGAGATAATCCGGGCGGTGGAGGCGGCGGGCTACGGCGCCAGCCCCAAGGGCGCAGCTCAGGCCGGAAAGGCGGAGCAGGAGGAGCAGCTGAAGGACAGAGAGACCCCGGTGCTCAAGCGCAGGCTCATAAGCTCCCTGGGCTTTCTGCTGCTGCTGATGTATATATCCATGGGCCACGGCATGTGGGGCTGGCCTGTGCCCGCCTTGCTGGAGGAAAGCTCCCTGGCCTTTGCCCTGAGCCAGCTGCTGCTCACGGCTGTGGTGATGGTGATAAACCAGAAGTTCTTTATCAGCGGCTTTAAAGGCCTCATCCACAGGGCTCCCAATATGGACAGCCTGGTGGCCCTGGGCTCGGGTGCGGCCTTCGTCTACAGCTGCGCCGTGATGTTCCAAATGTGCGCCGCAGGAGATGCGGCAGCCGGACATCTGCGCCATGAGCTGTACTTCGAGTCGGCGGCCATGATACTCACCCTGATAACCGTGGGCAAGATGCTGGAGGCCCGGAGCAAGGGCAGGACCACCGACGCCCTCCGGGGCCTCATGGAGCTGAGCCCCAAGACCGCCACCCTGGTGGAGAACGGCGCAGAGCGGGAGGTACCCATAGAGGAGCTGAAAGCGGGGGACATCTTTGCCGTGCGTCCCGGGGAGAGCATCCCCGTGGACGGGGTGATAAGCCAGGGAAGCAGCAGCGTGGATGAGTCCGCCCTTACAGGGGAGAGCATCCCCGTGGACAAGGCCGTGGGAGACAGAGTCTCCGCCGCCACGGTGAACCAGGCGGGCTACATCCGCTGCCGGGCCACTCGTGTGGGGGAGGACACCACCCTCAGCCAGATAATAAAAATGGTCAGCGAGGCCGGGGCCACCAAGGCCCCCATCGCCAAGGTGGCCGACAGGGTCTCCGGGGTCTTCGTGCCCACGGTCATGGCCATTGCACTTATAACTACATTGGCCTGGCTGCTGCTGGGCAGGGACCTGGGCTTTGCCCTGGGCCGGGGCATTTCGGTGCTGGTGATAAGCTGCCCCTGTGCCCTGGGTCTGGCTACGCCGGTGGCCATCATGGTGGGCAGCGGCCTGGGTGCAAAGCAGGGCCTGCTGTTCAAGACCGCCGCCTCTCTGGAGGCGGCAGGCCGGGTGGAGAACGTGGTGCTGGACAAGACCGGCACCATAACCGCAGGGGCTCCGGAGATAACGGACATCCTGCCGGCGGAGGGGATAAGCTCTGCGGAGCTGCTGAGCTTTGCCGCCACGCTGGAGAGCAGGAGCGAGCACCCCCTGGCCAGAGCCGTAATGGCCGGGGCGGAGGCCCGGGGCCTGGAGCCGGGAGAGGCTGAGGACTTCCGGGCCCTGCCGGGCAACGGACTCACCGCCCGGATAGAGGGGCAGGAGGCCGCCGGGGGGAACCTGGATTTCATATCCGGCCGGGCCGAGCTGCCCCAGGCCATGAAAACGGCGGCCGGGGAGCTGGCCGCCCAGGGAAAAACGCCTCTGTTCTTTGCCCGGGGCCGGGAGCTCATGGGCATAATAGCCGTGGCGGACGTGATAAAGCCGGACAGCCCCGAGGCGGTGCGGCAGCTTAAAAACATGGGCATCAATGTTGTGATGCTCACCGGGGACAATGAGGCCACCGCCCGGGCCATAGGCCGCCAGGCCGGAGTGGACCGGGTCATTGCCGGGGTGCTGCCCCAGGGCAAGGAGGCGGCCATCCGGGAACTGTGCTCCTCCGGCCTCACCGCCATGGTGGGGGACGGCATCAACGACGCCCCGGCTTTAAAGCGGGCGGACCTGGGCATAGCCATAGGCGCCGGGGCGGACATCGCCATAGACGCCGCCGACGTGGTGCTGATGAAGGGCAGCCTTCTGGACCTGTGCGCCGCCATACGCCTGGGCCGGGGCACCCTGAGGAACATCCACGAGAACCTGTTCTGGGCCTTCTTTTATAACAGCATAGGCATCCCCGTGGCGGCGGGGGCCCTGACGGGCCTGGGCATCAGCCTCAGCCCCATGATAGCCGCGGCGGCCATGAGCCTGAGCAGCTTCTGCGTGGTCACCAACGCCCTGAGGCTGAACCTGCTGGATGTACATTCGGCAAAGCACGACAGGAAAGCAAAGCGTAAAAAGAAAAATATAAAGGACAATGAAATCAAGGAGGATAAGACAATGACAAAGACCATGAAGATCGAAGGCATGATGTGCCCCCACTGCGAGGCCAGAGTGAAGAAGGCCCTGGAGGAGCTGGAGGGCGTGGAGAAGGCGGAGGTGAGCCACCAGACGGGCACCGCCCTGGTGACTTGCAGCGGCGTCACCGACGAGGTCCTGAGAGCCGCCGTGGAAAAGCAGGACTACAAGGTGCTGGGCATAGACTGAGACATGGACAGCCCGGCCGCAGGGAGCAAGACAGGCTCCCCGCGGCCGGGCTGTTTTTTTTGTATAAAGATGATTTTTAAACGGCCGGGCATTATTTGCCGCAGAGAGCTATGCACTCTTCCAGCCAGCGGCAGTTGTTCTCCTCCCGCATGATGGCGCCCAGGAGCACCAGATAGTCGCCGAAGGCATCGCTCTCGGTCGGTGGCACCTGGGGAAATTTCTTCATGTTGTTCTGAAGATGGGCCAAACGCTGCCGGTGCTTTTCCAGCTGGTCGGTGAGCAGGGACATCCGCTCCCCGGCTTTGAGAGCGGAGGAAAAGAAAATTTGCAGCCGGGGCTCGCTTTTCGGCGTGAGGGGCAGAGGCCGCCGCTCCCGGAGCCAGGCCATGAAATCCTCCCGGCCCTTTGGAGTGATGGAATATACCTTCTTCTCCAGGGCGGTGCCGGATATCTCAACGCGAAATTCCACGCAGCCGTCCTCCGTCAGCTTCTTCAGCTCCGGATATATCTGGCTCTGCTTGGCGTTCCAAAACTCGTTGAGGGTGGATTCAAACTCCTTGGTAAGGTCGTAGCCGCTGCGCTCCTGCTGATTCAGAAGCCCCAATATCGCATATTTAAGAACTCCCATGAAAGTCCTCTCCCGTATCTGAATTGAAAAAGCGAAAGGCGGAAAGCCTGCCGCCCCTGCCTGTCCAGTATAGCACAGCCCCGGGAAAAATAACAGCCCAAAAGTGCCGCCCCGGCTCAAAGCTCCTGCGGGACTCAAATATGGGCCCGGGCGGACCACTTTTTCCCGTCTCTTTGCACAGAATGAGATAGACGTTTTTGTGGCTTCCTTACAAAGAGTTATTTTTTAAACAATAATTATTGACATGTAAATTATGACATGTTAGTATCTACATGTAAATTAAATAACAAGGAGGCCCCCAATGGAACTTAGCAAAAAGCGCTGGCTGATCCTGGCAGTGTGCTGCCTGGCAAATCTCTGTCTTGGCTCCATATATACCTGGAGCGTTTTCGCATCTCCAATGGCAACTTATCTGAGCTCGATAAGCGGACAAAGCCTGAGCTCCGCAGACCTGGCGATAGTCTACACCATAGCAAACTCCGTCGGACCCATAACCATGATAAGCGGCGGCTGGGTGAACGACCGCTTCGGACCCAAGCTCGTGATACTGGTGGGCGGCCTTATGTTTGGCCTGGGCATGGTCTTTTCCGGCTTTGCCTCCAGCGTGGGCGGCCTCATCCTCAGCTACGGCCTGATAGGCGGCCTGGGCCTGGGCATGGCCTACGGCTCCACCATCAGCAGCTGCATCAAGTTCTTCCCCGACAAGCGGGGTTTCGTGGGCGGCATCACCACCGCGGTCTACGGCTTCAGCAGCGTTATCCTTCCCCCGGTGGTGACCGCCATTGTGGAGCGCTCCGATGCCCCCACGGCCTTCAAGATAGTGGGCGCCGTCTTTGCGGTGGTGCTGGTGCTGTGCGCCCTGCTGGTGCAGCGCTGCCCTGACGGCTTTATACCTGAGGGCTGGAAAGCTCCGGAGAAGCTCTCCGGCGCTGCCGGGCCTGTGAACAAGAACTGGAAAGAGATGCTGGCCAGCCCGGTGTTCTATGTTATGATGCTGCTGCTCTGCTGCGGGGCCTTCTGCGGCATGATGGTCACCTCCCAGGCCTCCTCCATTGCCCAGAACATGGCGGGACTGTCCCCCATGGCCGCCAGCACCTCCGTGTCCATCATCTCCCTGTTCAGCGTTTTCGGGCGCATCGGCGCCGGTTCCCTGTCAGACAGGATAGGGAGGATAAACACCCTTGCCCTCTCCTGCATCCTGTCGGCGGGCGGGCTGCTGTGCCTGTACTTCTCCAGCAGCGAGGCTGTGGCCCTGTTCTATCTGGGAAGCGCCGTGGTGGGATTGTGCTTCGGCTCCTTCATGGGGGTGTATCCCGGCTTCACCGCCGACCAGTTCGGTCCCAAGAACAACAGCGTAAATTACGGCATCATGTTCATCGGCTTTGCCGCCGCCGGATACTTCGGCCCCAGCATCATGGCCAGGGTCTATAATGCCGACGGCAGCTATCAGAGAGCCTTCCTTATCGCCTGCGTCCTGAGCCTGTGCGGCGTGGCATTGAGCTTTGTATACCGCCTGGCGGCAAAGCGGGCAAAGGCATAAAAAACATTTAGAGTTGAAGATACATATCAAAAAACTTCAGGAGGAAAAAGCCATGGAAAGAAAGTACCCCAATCTCTGTTCCCCTATAAAAATAGGCAACGTCAACTTCAGGAACCGCATGTTCAGCTCCCCCATGGGCGGCACCGACATCACCGCCGACTGCTGCGTAGGCCCCCGCACTCCCGGCTTTTATGAGCTGAGGGCAAAGGGCGGAGCCGCCGCCGTGACCGCCAGCGAGCTGGTGGTGCACCCGGAGACCGACGCCTCCCACATGTTCCACCTGGATCTGAAGACCCCCGGCTGCCTTGCCAGCTGGACCTTCCTGGCCGACGCCATCATGCGCCACGGCGCCGTGCCCAGCGTGGAGCTGAGCCACTCCGGCCAGTATGCGGGCACCTATCTGGTGGACAAGGACAAGAAGCGGGGGCTCTCCCAGTTCGGGCCCAGCGACTGGGTGCGGCCTGACGGCATCCCGGTGAAGGCCCTGAGCCAGGAGCAGCTGGAGGATATAATCAAGGCTTACGGCGAGACTGCCACACTGGCAAAGCGGGCGGGTTTCCAGATGATAATGGTCCACGGCGGCCACGGCTGGCTTTTGAACCAGTTCATGTCCCCGGCCTTCAACCACAGAACGGACGAGTACGGCGGCAGCTTTGAAAACCGTATGCGCCTGACCCGTCGGGTGCTGCAGAGCGTGAGGGAGGCGGTGGGCCCCGGCTTCCCCATAGAGTTCCGCATGAGCGGCTCGGAGTTCTTTGACGGCGGCTACGATCTGGAGGATGGCGTGCGCATAGCCCAGGCCGTTGAAGACATGGTGGACCTTATCCATGTCTCTGCCGGCTCCTATCAGTTCGGCTTTTTCAGGACCACCTGCCCCAGTACGCACCCCACGGGGCCAATGTGTTCCTGGCGGAGGAGATAAAGAAGCATGTGAGCAAGCCTGTGGCCACCATAGGCGCTCTCAACGACCCGGCCCAGATGGAGGAGATAATAGCCTCCGGGAAGGCGGACGTGGTGTACATGGCCAAGGCCCTCCTGGCCGATCCGGAGCTGCCCAACAAGGTGATGGCAAACCGGGAGGACGAGATAGTCCACTGTCTGCGCTGCTTCACCTGCATGGCCGAGCGGCCCACCACCGGCACCCGGCGCTGCGCCGTGAATCCGGTGATAGGCCGGGAGATAGAGGGCATGGAGGTCCTGCCGGCGGCCAGGAAGAAGAGAGTGGTGGTGGCCGGAGGCGGCGTAGGCGGACTGAAGGCCGCCGTCACCGCCGCCCAGCGGGACCACCAGGTGACTCTGCTGGAAAAGAGCGACGCCCTGGGCGGCATACTCAAGAGCGAGCAGGGCCTGTCCTTCAAGTATGAGATGTACAAGCTGGGAGTGACCCTGGGCCGCCAGGCGGAGCTGGCCGGCGTGGACATACGCCTGAACACCGAAGCGACGCCGGAGCTGGTGGAGTCTCTGAAGCCCGACGCCCTCATCATTGCCGTGGGCAGCAAGCCCATCGTCCCCTCCCTGCCGGGCATAGACGGGGACAATGTGGTGGTGGTCAACAACTACTACCTGGAGAAGGACAAGGTGGGCGACAGCGTGGTGGTGCTGGGCGGCGGCCTGTCCGGCTGTGAGTGCGCCATCCATCTGGGCATGGAGGGCAAGAAGGTGCATCTGGTGGAGATGCGCGACGCCGTGGCCGTGGACGACAATATCCGCAAGCGGCCCATCGTTCTCCAGCAGCTGGAGAAGTACGCCACCGTGCACCTGAACCACACCGGCCTGGAAGTGACGGACAAGGGCCTGCTCTGCCGCAACGACAAGGGGGAGACCGTGCTCATCCCCGGCGACACCGTCATCTGCGCAGTGGGGCAGCGGCCCAACCGCCCGGACGTGGAGGCCCTGCGCAGCTGCGCCCCCTGGGTGCGGGAGATAGGTGACTGCATAAAGGCCGCAAACATAACCACCGCCGTGTACCAGGGCTATCACGCCGCCTTGGACGTTTGAGCCGCGGCGGACGAGCCCGATGTGCAGGGACAGTCTTGAACTCTGCGCGGCATAAAAAACACAGAGCATAGGGACAAGGAAAAGACCCCCGGGTACAGTCCGAAAACTGTATCCGGGGGCCTTGAATTTTTATGGACGGCCGCGAAGGATTTGCCGGCCGCCAGTCCTGCCTCGCAAAAACCAAATCGAAGCCGTCCGGCTTCGATTTGGAGCGGAGGAGCAGCGGAATGAGCGCGCTCTGGCTTTTTTGCCGCAGGCATAAAAAGTCGGAGCAAGCGATATGAAGCTTGCTCCGACGCTGGTGCGCGAGGCGGGACTTGAACCCGCACGTCCGGAGTGGACACTAGAACCTGAATCTAGCGAGTCTGCCAATTCCACCACTCGCGCATCTCTGGAACGCTTGATTATAATAGCACCCGCCGCTCCAATTGTCAAGTAATTTTTTTCCGTTTTTCCCGTATTTTTTCCGGGCTCTCCCGGAGCCGGGGAGAGGCGGAAAAAGCCCCCGCGGCCAAAGACCGCAGGGGCTAAAAGTCATAACGAATCCTCAGAAGCCGGGGCGTGAAATCTGCCGGCGGCGGGCTCAGGCCTCATCATAGAGGGCGACGAACTCCTCCAGGCAGAGATTGTTCTCCATTATATAGGTGGCGACCTCCACTCCCACATAACGGAAGTGCCAGGGCTCATACATCACCTGGGTGATATCCTGCTTATCTTCCGGATAACGGAGGATGAAGCCGTAATCCTGGCAATGGGCCAGAAGCCACTGGAAGGTCTCGGTGTTTTCCAAATCGGTGGTCTTGGGGTCGTGGTAGTAGTCGGTGATATCACAGCAAAGACCGGTCTGGTGCTCACTGGTGCCGGGAGGCGTGACTATCTTGGCGGCCTCTTCGGCGCTGTAGCCCTGGCTTATCTTCCGGTTATACAGGTACTGCTGGGTGGAGTAATCCCGGTAGCCGGAGGAGAGATATACCGGCAGGCCCTCCGCCTGGGCGCCCTCGGCAAAGCTGGTGAGGGCCTCGGCGATACGGGAGTCCACAACACAGTCGTTGGCCAGGGTGGCGGTCTCCGGGGGGGCAAAGTTTTCATCCACGCTGTTGTCCTTGTTCACCAGTATCATTTCCCAGCTGGCCAGGTCAACATCAGGCAGATCGCTGCCCGGCTCCTCGGTGGGGGTGGGAGTGGGTTCCACGGTGGCCTCAGGGGCGGCAGGCTCCTCTTCCTCCTGGGAGGGCAGCTGTCCGTTTTCGTCCAGGGACGCCACCGTTTCCGCAAAGCTGGTGGTGGACCAGCCGGAGGAGAAGTGCATGTAGCTGTACACGCAGAAGACGGCCAGGAAGAGTATGGAGAAAAATATCTTAAATACGAGATTGCCTTTCATTTGCAGCCTCCTTATATTTCTGTAACAGAAGCATTGTAACATTTTGTGCCGCTGAGGTCAACAAGCTTTATTGGGGAAAATTCCGGCAAAATGATTTTTTTCAGAATTGCCCCGGCGGAGCCGCAGCCGGCCTTGTGCAGGGTGGCGGCTGATGATATAATAACATCATTCCGAAGCCAAGCGTTAAATATTGTTTGAATTTTTAAATTTAAAAGAGCATTGGAGGAGGGCGGACAGTGAAACTTACATGGTATGGACATTCCTGCTTCCTGCTGGAGACGGAAGAGGGCAGCGTGGTCTTCGACCCCTACGAGCCGGGCTCCGTCCCCGGACTGAGCCTGCCGCCGCTGGAGGCTGATTTGTGCCTTTGCAGCCACGGCCACGGCGACCACAACTACAACGCCGGGGTCCGGCTCAGCGGCCGCAGCCCGGAGTTCAAAGTGCGGAAATTTGAATGCTTCCACGACGACAAGCAGGGCATGCTGCGGGGCAATAACACCATGCACCTGGTGGAGGCGGAGGGGCGCAGAGTGCTCCACATGGGGGACCTGGGCCACATGCCCGACCCGGAGCTTATGGCACAGCTGGGACATGTGGACCTGCTGCTGATACCCGTGGGAGGCTATTACACCATAGACGCCGCCCTGGCCGCCGCCGTGGTGCGCAGCCTGGAGCCGGGCCTGGTGGTGCCCATGCACTACAGGGGAGAGGGCTTCGGCTTCCCGGTGCTGTCGGAGCTGGAGGACTTCACCGAGAGGATGGACAGGGTCAGAACTTTGGACACCAACGTCCTGGAGCCGGAGTGGAACGGCGGACCCCGGACCCTGGTGCTGAAGTGTCCCTTGACCTGAGAACCCCGGAAAAGGAGAAGAGACATGAAACGTTCAGAGATAAACCGGGCCCTTAAAGAGCTGGAGGCCATGTGCAGAAAGGAGCACTGCTACCTGCCCCCCTTCTGCCACTTTACACCGGAGCAGTGGCAGAGCCTGGGCCATGAGTACGACGAGGTGAGGGACTGCATGCTGGGCTGGGATATCACCGACTACGGCCTGGGGGACTTCGACAGGGTGGGCTTCTCCCTCATCACCCTGCGCAACGGCAACCGCGCCATGGCGGACAAATACCCCAAGGTCTATGCGGAGAAGCTGCTGTACCTGAAGGAGGGCCAGTACGCCCCCAACCACTTCCACTGGTACAAGACCGAGGACATCATAAACCGGGGCGGGGGCAATGTGCTCATCCGGGTGTATAACTCCCTGCCAAATGAGGAGATAGATTACGAGTCGGACGTGACCGTGCACCTGGACGGCCGCAGCCTCACCGTGCCCGCAGGCACCCATGTGCGCCTGGCCCCGGGGGAGAGCATCCACGTGCAGCAGTACCTCTACCACGATTTCAGCGTGGAGCCCGGCTCCGGGCCGGTGCTGCTGGGCGAGGTGAGCCAGTGCAACGACGACAACACGGACAACCGCTTCAATCCCCCGGTGGGCCGCTTCCCGGAGATCGAGGAGGACGAGCCCCCCTACCGCCTGCTGTGCAACGAATATCCCAAAGCGAGGTGAAAGGAAATGATATACAAGATAGATAACGGCAGCCTGAGCCTGGAAGTCAGCAGCCTGGGCGCCGAGATGCAGAGCCTGAAGTCCTGCACCGGCGGGGACTATCTCTGGGACGCCGACGCCCGCTATTGGCGGCGCCATGCCCCGGTGCTCTTCCCCTTTGTGGCCCGACTGAGAGAGGATCGCTATAAGCTGGGGGACAGGGAATATACCATGCCCAAGCACGGTTTTGCCCCGGAGTGCGAATTTGAGCTGTATAAACAGACAGAGACGGAGCTGGTCTTCCTGCTGCGGGACAGTGAGAAGACCCGGGAATACTACCCCTTTGCCTTTGAATTCTACGTGGGCTACCGCCTGGAGGGCTGGAAGCTGGATATAAGCTATACCGTTGTGAACACCGGGGACAAGCTGCTGCCCTTCGGCATGGGCGGGCACCCGGGCTTCAAGATACCCCTGGAAGAGGGGAGAAAGTTTGAGGAATACTACCTGGAGTTCCCCCAGGCCTGCGATGCCGACCGCATCCTCTTCGGGCCGGACTGCCTGGTGTCCGGGGTGCGGGAGCGCTATCCCCTGGAGGAGGGCAGGAGACTGTACCTGCGCCATGAGCTCTTTGACAATGACGCCGTGGTGCTGGAGCACACCCCCAAGGAGGTGGCCATCCGCTGCAAGGGGGGACGCCGGGCGGTGAAGGTGGCCTTCCCCAAGATGAACTATGTGGGCTTCTGGCACAAGGACGGCCTGGAGGCCCCCTATGTGTGCATCGAGCCCTGGCTCTCCCTCCCGGCCAGGCACGGCGTCACCGAGGACTTCTACTGCAAGGGGGACATGGTGCGCCTGGAGCCGGGCAAGCGCTATGAAAACGACTGGAGCATAAGCATCGAGGAGGGTTGAAGGTGTACGACGTAGTTTCCCTGGGCGAGGCCCTTATAGACTTTACCACCGTCTCGGCGGACGCCGAGGGCTATCCCACCATGGCCGCCCACCCCGGCGGAGCCCCGGCAAATTTCCTGGCGGCCTTGGCCAAGTTCGGGGCGAAGACCGCCCTCATATCCAAGGTGGGGGAGGACAGCTTCGGCCGCCTGCTCCTGAAAACTCTGGAGAGGGCGGGGATAGACAGCCGGGGAGTGATAGCGGACAGAGAGGTCTTCACCACCCTGGCCTTTGTGACTCTGGACGGGAAGGGGGAGCGGGAGTTCTCCTTTGCCCGCAAGCCGGGGGCTGATACATGTATAAGGGAAGAGGAGATAGACTGGAGCCTAATAGACGGGAGTAGGGCCTTCCATTTCGGAACTCTCTCCCTCACCCATGAGCCGGCCAGAAGCGCCACGGTGAAGGCCGTGGAGCACGCCAGGGCCGGAGGCAAGCTCATAAGCTTTGACCCCAATCTGAGAGAGCCCCTGTGGCCGGACCTGGGGCAGGCAAAAGAGCAGATGCTCTGGGGCCTGAGCAGGGCGGACGTGGTGAAGATAAGCGACAGCGAGGTGGAGTTCCTCTTCGGACTGGGGCCGGAGGAGGGCTGCAGGTATATCTATGAACGCTTTGCTCCCAAGCTGCTGTACGTGACCTGCGGCGCTGAGGGCTGCTGGTATATCAATTCCAAGGCGATGGGCCATGTGCCCAGCATGAGAGGCCTGCACATAGCGGATACCACCGGAGCCGGGGACATCTTTGGCGGCTCGGCCATGTACAAACTGCTGCAAAGCGGAAAAGCGCCCGAGGAGCTGGAGAAGGCGGAGCTGGAGCGGATAGTCCGCTTTGCCACCGCCGCCGCCGGCCTCTCCGCCACCCGGCCCGGGGGCATATCCAGCGTGCCGGAGCCGGAAGAGCTGGCCGCCGCCCTGCCTGAAGAGCTTTAAAAGGATAAAAAAGGTAACGTCAAAGGCCGCCGGGTTCACCATACCCGGCGGCCTTTGCTGTGGCTGTTAAAGAACTGTTGCTTCTATATAAAAATATATGGATAATGGGAACGGCGGCTTTTTGCCGGAGGAATAAAAAATCGGAGCAAGGCGGGCCTTGCTCCGAAATGGTGGAGAGTAGCGGACTCGAACCGATGACCTTCCGCGTGTGAGGCGGACGCTCTAACCAGCTGAGCTAACCCTCCATAGCTTGTACATGATAACACAGGATTCCAAACATTGCAAGAAAAACTTTTAAAAATACGAAAAAATATTTTCGGGCATTTTGAAATTAATGGTTGACAATTAACGGCTCTTCTGATAAAATTCCTATTGCTGTTCAGAAAACAGAAATGGCGGCATAGCTCAGTTGGCTAGAGCATGCGGTTCATACCCGCAGTGTCCCCGGTTCGAATCCAGGTGCCGCTACCATCAAGGCGCAGCCTATGACTGCGCCTTTTTATGGCCCGTTGGTCAAGTGGTTAAGACACCGCCCTTTCACGGCGGTAACATGGGTTCGAGTCCCGTACGGGTCACCACAGACTCCCAGCCTTTAGGCTGGGAGTTTTTTGCGCCCAAATGGACGGACGGCGGCCTCAAGGGGTCGCGGCTCCGCTCTTGCCCCGCAGCCTGTCCGCCAGCTCCGCCAGAAGAGCCACCTCCCGTTCGTCCAGCCCGGAGACGTTGATGGTCTCCAGCCTCTCCACGCCCAGCAGATAATCGGTGGACACCAGGAAGATCCTGGACAGCTCCACCAGAGAGCCGGGAGAGGGCATGGACAGGCCCTGCTCCCAGGAATTGATGCCGTTTCTGGTAATCCCCATGCGGCGGGCCAGCTCGGCCTGCGTCCAGCCCCGGGCCTGACGCAGCTCCCGTATCTTTTCAGCAATCATCATATCACCTCTGCACCTGTGCCTATATAAATTATAGTGTGCATTTTTGATATGTAATTATCATTAATGGCTCTAATACTTGACATATATGGCGAAGTTGATATAATGAAGGCGAGCCTTTTCCGGGAGATAAGGGAATTTAAGCTATGCTTATGGGAGGAAAGGATATGGCGGAAAAAAGTAAAATGACCAGCTGCAGGCACTGCGGCGCAGAAATTGCGGCAGGGGCAAAAGTATGCCCTAAGTGCGGAGGAAAGAACAAAAGGCCCCTGTATAAAAGACCCTGGTTCCTTGTGCTGGCGGTGCTGCTGGTACTGGCCCTTGCCGGGAGCCTGGGCGGCCAGTCCCAGAGCTCTGCACCGGAGGAGAGCGACGGGACGGCTGCACAGGAGAACTCGGCTCCGGCGGAGACGGCAAGCGGGGAGAGTATCGACTACAGCCCCTGTTCGGTGTCGGAGATGATGGAGCTTCTGGGGAGTAATGCACTTAAAGCCTCGGAGCAATATAAAGGTCAGTATGTGGAGGCGACGGGACGGCTGGCCGTCATCGACAGCGACGGGAAATATATCGCCCTCCATCCCCAGAACAATGATTTTTCTATTATAGGGGTCCAGTGCTATATCAAGAACGAAGCCCAGAAGGCTGCGGTGATGGAACTGTCGGTGGGGGACACCGTCACAGTTAGGGGGAAGATAACGGCTGTGGGCGAGGTTTTGGGATACAGCCTGGACATTGAGGAGATACTGCCCCAGGCATGATATTTGCGGGACCTAACGGAAAGAGTCCAAAGTTAATATATTATCCATTGTATATTTCCCCGTCTGTTTGTATAATGCTATAAACAGAAAAGGGAAGGGGAAAGAAAATGTATATCGACTGGTCATATATAGTGCTGGTGCTGCCTGCGGTGCTCTTTGCCATGTGGGCCAGCAGCAACGTGAGCCGCACCTATGAGAAATATTCAAAGCAGTACAGCTCCCGGGGCCTCACCGGGGCGGAGGCTGCCCGCCGTGTCCTGGACGCCAACGGCCTGAGGAACGTGCCCATTGAGCGGATAAGCGGGGAGCTCACCGACCACTACGACCCCAGGGACAATACGGTGCGCCTGTCCGCCGGGGTGTACGACGGCCGCTCCACCGCGGCGGTGGGAGTGGCCTGCCACGAGGTGGGCCACGCCATACAGCACAGCGTGGGCTATGTGCCGGTGAAAGTCCGGGAGGCCATAGTGCCGGTGACCAACTTTGGATCCAAGCTCTCCATGCCCCTCATCATCCTGGGCCTGCTGCTGGGCTCCCTGTCCCCGATGTTCATCTACGCCGCCTATATCGGGGTGGCCCTCTACGGCCTGTGCGCCCTGTTCCAGCTGGTGACCCTGCCCACGGAGTTCAACGCCAGCAGCCGGGCCGTGGCCACCATCGAGGGCATGGGCCTGCTGAGAGGCGAAGAGCTGGAGGGGGCCAAGAAGGTGCTGCGGGCGGCGGCCCTCACCTATGTGGCGGCCCTGGCCGTGACCCTCATGCAGCTGCTGCGCTTCCTGCTCATCTTCTCCAACCGGAGGAACTGAGCCGGGATGCCGGGCCCGAGAGCGCTCCGGGCCGTACAAGTTTTGCCAAGCCGAAAAGCCGAAGCCGAAAGGCTTTGGCTTTTTTGCTGCCCGAAAACCGGCGGGAAATATTGAATTATTGGAGCGAACATGATAAACTTAGAAAAAATCAGCCCATCATGGAGAATATGCGTATGTCTTCAAATGTTTATATAGAGCAGGGACAGGAGGCCTCTGCCGAAAATATCGGGACGCTGCGGAGGCTGTTTGTTTTTGCGATGTCCGCTCTTGCGGCCGGCGCGCTGTGCATGAACATCTCCGCCCCCTGGGGGGAGGATTTCAACGGCCTGGCCGAAGAGATAGTGGGCAACCTGGCCTCCAGCTTCCACGGCAGCGCCTTCATGAGCACTCTGCTGACTCTGGGACTGTATCCGCTTTCGCGGCGTGTCACCGACCGCAGACTTAAAGGGAATTGGGCCGCGCTGCTGCTGGCCGCGCTCACGGCCGCGATATGGCTCGCGGGCGCCAGCTTCCTTTCCGGCGGCGATTTCTCCGTCCTCTGCTCCAGCCCGGGGCAGGTCATAAAGTCCTTCATATACTATCTGGGCAGCTTCTGGCTGCTCTATGTCTTGCTCCGGGGCTTCTGCCTCATATTGGACAGCGACCGGGATATAGGCATAAGCTTCAGCAGGCCTGCCGGGCTGTGGTCCTTTATCCGCCGCCACAGATTCTGGTCGGTCACGGTCTTCCTGCTCCTGTGCTGGTCCGTGCCGCTGGCGGTGTGCTATCCCGCCGCCTTCTGCACCGATGCCTGGGTGCAGCTGGCTCAGTACTGGGGGAACGAGCCCTTTACGACCCATCACCCGCCGGTGCATGTGCTGCTGCTGGGCTCCTTCAGCCGCCTGGGGATGGCCCTGGGCAGCGCCAACTTCGGATTGTTTCTGTTTGTCCTGCTGCAGACGATAGTCTCGGCTCTTATCATTGCCTGTGTGTTCTGCCTGTATTATAAGCTGAACGCGCCAAAATGGATAAAACTGCTGAGCCTGCTGATGGCGGCGCTGTCCCCGCTGATAGCCGACAGGGTGGGGACGCTGCTCAAGGACCTGCCGTACTCCATGGCTTTTCTGCTGCTGACGGCCCAGTTCGTATATGCGGTCACGGATATGGAGGCCTTTTTGAAGAGCAGGCGGCAGCTGCTCATTACGGCTCTGGCCATAATGGGCGTGCTGCTCATGAGGAAAAACGGCAGCTATGTGCTCTATCCCAGCTTTATCCTGCTTGCTGCGGTGCTCATTGCAAAGAGGAAAAGCCTTGGCCGGAGCAAGACGGTGAAGCTTCTGCTGCTCATGCTGCTGCCCGTGGCGGCCGCCGCGGCAATAAACTCCGCCATTATAAAATATTATGACATCGCCCCCGGCAGCGTGGCCGAGAGCCTGTCCCTGCCCTTTCAGCAAACCGCCAGATATGTGCGGGACTACGGCAGCGAGGTGACGGAGGAGGAGCGGGAGGCCATAGACGCCGTCCTGCCCTATGACCGGCTGGCAGAGCTGTACAATCCCATAATCTCCGACCCGGTGAAGGCCGAGTTTAAGGAGCAGGCCGGAAGCGCCCAGCTGAAAGCCTACCTGAAGGTGTGGCTGGAGATGTTCTTCAAGCACCCCATGACTTATGTGGAAGCCACAATGAACCAGTTTTATGCTCTGGTCTATCCCTTTGCCGAGAACAGGACCGTATACGTGAGCACAGACAACGGGGCCGGGTACCGCTCCGGCGTGGAGGAGATAACGGGCATATCCATTCCCGAGTCCCTCAGCACCGAGAGGAATGTGCTCACCGACTGGTTCCTGCTGATGTACTCCTCCCCGGTGATAGGCATGATAAGCCATACTGCGCCCTATACCGTTGCGGCGTTTTTCCTGAGCTTCATGGCCGCGGTCAGAAGGAAATATGTCTTCCTTCTGCTGGCCGTTCCCATACTGCTCAGCGCCCTGGTGGCCCTGCTGGCCCCGGCAGTGATAGGAAATCCCAGGTATGTTTTCCCGGTGATATATTCCATGCCCCTGTTTATGGCCTTCTTCATCTACCTGTGCCGGGAGAAGCAGGGAGAGGGGGAGCCCCAGGCGGAGGCCGCGTGAGAGATGCCAGCGCCGGGAGCTTGGACCGGCTTTATTTCAAAAATACATGGGCAGGAGCCCGGAGGACAGAATATGGACAAGATAGCCGTTTTGATACCCTGCTACAACGAGAGCAGGACGGTGGCCAAGGTGGTGGCGGACTTCAGGGCCGCTCTGCCGGAGGCAGTGATATACGTATATGACAATAACTCCACCGACGGCACGGCGGAGATAGCCGCCGCCGCCGGGGCCGTGGTGCGCCACGAGTACCAGCAGGGCAAGGGCAACGTCATCCGCCGGATGTTCCGGGAGATAGACGCCCAGTGCTACATAATGACCGACGGGGACGACACCTACCCTGCGGAATTTGCCCCGGAGATGACGGCAAAGGTGCTGGAGCGGGGAGCGGACATGGTGGTGGGAGACCGGCTCTCGGCCACATATTTCACGGAAAACAAACGGCGCTTCCACAACTTCGGCAACAAACTGGTGCGCCACAGCATCAACGCCCTCTTCAAAAGCGATATCCGGGACATCATGACCGGCTACCGGGCTTTCAGCTACCGCTTCGTGAAGAGCTTCCCGGTGCTCAGCAAGGGCTTTGAGATAGAGACGGAGATGAGCATCCACGCCATCGAAAAGAACATGCAGGTGGAAAACGTGATAGTGAGCTACAGGGACAGGCCCGAGGGCAGCGTCTCCAAGCTCAACACCGTCTCCGACGGCATAAAGGTCCTGGGCACCATAGGCAAGCTCTACAAGAACAACAAGCCCTTTGCCTTCTTCGGCCTCATAGCCCTGGTGCTTATACTGATTGCCGCATTGATGTTCTTCCCGGTGCTCGGCGAATTTTTCCGCACCGGAGAGGTCCGCCGCTTCCCCACCCTCATCGTCAGCGGCTTTGCGGCCATCGCCGCCATCCAGAGCTTCTTCTCCGGCCTCATCCTGGAGACCCTCCACGAGAAGGACCGCCAGGGCTTTGAGCTGGAGCTCATAAGGCTGGAGGACAGGTTCAGT
Organism: Candidatus Limivicinus sp.; assembly: GCA_048417135.1. GTDB lineage: Bacteria > Bacillota > Clostridia > Oscillospirales > Oscillospiraceae > Limivicinus. The sequence continues at coordinate 21,222 of DBFSDV010000069.1, forward strand.
CAGGAAACGGGGGAGAACGAGTGAGGAAGAGGAACGAAGGACTTTCCACCGCAGCGGCGGCAGTCTTTGCCGTCCTTGCGGCCATGGCCCTGTGCATGAGCTTCCCCCAGCCGGAGCTGAGCAGTGCGGCCCAGGGCAGCGGTATCCTGAATATGATGGAGAACCTGCGCCTCAGCCTGGACGACACCGCCGTCCAGGCCAGCATCCTCGCCGTGGCCCTGTTCCTGCTCCGGCGCTGGAACGAGAAAAGACGCCGGGGGAACTATATCCTCCTGCCCATAGTCTGCTTCTTTATCGCGGTCGTCTGGCTCATGGCCCAGGGCTTCGTCCAGGACAATACCCTCCAGAGCCTCACATCCGGCCCGGGACAGCTGCTGAAATGCTGCATCTACCTTTTGGGCAGCGCCTGGCTGCTCACCCAGCTGGCCGTGGCTCTGGACATATTCATAAGCGGCGGGGCCGACCTGAAATGGAATCGGGACGGAAAGCTCACCGCCTTTTACCGGCGGCACGGTTTCCTCTGCCCCTTTATTATCATACTCCTCAGCTGCGCCCTGCCCCTCATCCTGGTCTACCCCGGTGGCATGAACGCCGACTCCTGGTGCCAGGCGGGTATGTTCTTCAAGGTGGTGCGGCCGGACTGGGGACTCTATGAGTTTACCTCCCACCATCCCCCGGCCCACACGGTGTACTTTTCCGCCATCATCGCCCTGGGGAAAAAGCTGGGCAGCGCAAACCTGGGCCTCTTTACGGTGATGCTCTTGCAGGCGGGGATGTACTCGGCGGTGTTCGCCTACTCCCTGTACACCATGAAGCGCCTGGGCGCCCCCAGGTACCTGCGGCTCATAAGCCTGCTGGCCATACTTTTCAGCCCCTACTTCGTCACCTCCTACCCCACGGTGATAAAGGACAATGTGTATTCCTGGGCCGTGCTGCTGTTCGTCATCGAGCTGGTATACATGCTGTACCTGGGGCGGGACTACTGGAGAAGCAAGGGACATATAGCCCTGCTGACCCTGGGCATCATGGCCGTCATGCTCTTCAGGAACAACGGCAAATATGTGATATATCCCACGGTTTTGCTGCTGCTGATAGTGTTCTTTGTCGGTCATAGAAAAGGCAAAAAGAGCGGGATGCCCAGACGCATCGCCCTGTGCCTGCTGCTGCCGGTGCTGGCGGCAAACCTTGTTCTCAGCGGACTTATGAGCTACTACGACATCGAGAAGGGCAGCATCCGGGAGGCCCTGTCCCTGCCCATACAGCAGACCGCCCGCTATGTGCTGGAGCGGGGGGACGAGGTGACGGAGGAGGAGAAGGCCGCCATCAGCGCCGTTCTGGACTACGACAATCTGGCGGCGGACTACTACCCCATGGAGTCCGACCCGGTGAAGGACAAGTTTAACCCGGAGGCCACCACGGAGGATGTGCTGAACTATCTGAAGACCTGGCTCAGGCAGGGCCTGAAGCACCCCTTCGTATATATAAAGGCCACGGTGAACCAGAATTACCCTCTGCTGTTCCCCTTTGAGGAGGGCAACCAGCTGGCCGTGGGCACCCTGAACCAATACCACCTCTATGCCGCCGAGACAATAGGCATCACCGACGTGGAAGTTATGCCCAGGGTGAACAACATCCGCAACGAATTTAACTTCGACCTGATGTATCTGCCCTTCAGCGGCCTTGTGTGCAACATAGCGGTGTACGTGCTGGTGCTGCTGTTCTTCTGCTGCTACGCCCTGCGGCGCAGGCTGTGGAACTTCTTCATCCCGGCCCTGCCCCTGCTGCTGAGCCTGGCGATAATAGTGGCGGCCCCCGGCATAAGGGGCACGCCCCGCTACGCCTATCCCATACTCTACTCCCTGCCGGTGGTGATGAGCTGGTACTGCTTCATAGCAAATAAAAGGAAAAAAGACTGCGAACAGTAAATGTTTTTGCCATAACGAAACCGCAGCGGTTTTTGCCGCTGCGGTTTGACTGTTTATAGCTATTTAATCTTCCTGGCCGGTCGGGACTATAAGCTCATCCAGGCTGACTCCCAAAAGTTTTGCAAAGGTATAGGCTTCATAGTCGGTGACCAGGCGCTCACAGGACTCAATCCTGCTGATGATGTCCTGCTCCATGGGCACGCCCTCGGTCTGCATTTTGGCAGCAAGGGCGGCCTGGGACAGCCGGCGCATAAGGCGGAGCTGACGCAGCCTTTCACCGCAGATGTTCTTTTGTCCGTTATATCCGTATATTTTCAAAGCTCATGCAGCCCTTTTCACTTTATGCTGAAGAGCAGGTCGCCGTAGCTGGGGTAGGGCCAGTATTCCGAGGCGCAGAGGGTCTCCAGCTCGTCGGCGGTCTGACGCAGGCGGTTCATGCCCTCAAAGACCTCGCTGCGGTAGAACTTGGCCCGGTCCAGGCTGCACTTTAAGGCCTCGGCCCTGGCAACGAAGCCGCTCAAATCGGCGGTGCGGGAGTTGAGCTCGGCGGTGAGGCGGCTTATCTTGGTGGCAAGGCCGGTCTCGAAGCTCACGTCCATGGTGTCGCTGAGGCTGCGCTTGGCCAGGGCTGCCTCAGCCAGGCTCCGGGCATAGGAGCTGACGGCGGGGAGTATGTCCCGCTGGGCCATATCCAGCATGGTCATGGCCTCAATGTGCAGCACCTTGCAGTAGCTGCTCAGCTTTATCTCATACCGGGCCCTCAGCTCTATGGGGGTATAGACCCGGTGGCGGGTGAAGAGCTGGATGTTCTTCTCGTCCAGGTAGCGGGGCACACAGTCGGGAGTGCTCACCAGATTTGAAAGCCCCCGGCGCTCCGCCTCTTTCAGCCAGGACTCGTCATAGCCGTTGCCGTTGAAGATGATGCGCTTGTGGCGGCGGATGACCTCCCGGATGAGGTTGTGGAGGGCGGACTCAAAGTCCTGGGCCTGCTCCAAAGTGTCGGCGTACTGGCGCAGGGACTCGGCCACGGCGGTGTTCAGCACCACGTTGGGGCCGGAGATGGAGGCGGAGGAGCCCAGCATCCTGAACTCGAACTTGTTGCCGGTGAAGGCAAAGGGGGAGGTGCGGTTGCGGTCGGTGGTGTCCTTGGGGAACTTGGGCAGCACGTGGACGCCCACCTTTATAAGCTCCTTCTCCTTGCTGCCGTAGGGCTCGTCCAGCTCTATGGCCTTGAGTATGCCCTCCAGCTCCTCCCCCAGGAAGATGCTGACTATGGCGGGGGGAGCCTCGTGGCCGCCCAGACGGTGGTCGTTGCCGGCGGAGGCCACGGACAGGCGCAGCATGTCCTGATACTCGTCCACCGCCTGGATGACGGCGCAGAGGAAGAGCAGGAACTGGGCGTTTTCATAGGGTGTCTCCCCAGGCTCCAGCAGATTGGTGCCGGTGTTGGTTATCATGGACCAGTTGTTGTGCTTGCCGCTGCCGTTGACGCCGTCAAAGGGCTTTTCGTGGAGCAGGCAGACCATGTCGAAGCGGCGGGCTATCTTCTGCATCAGCTCCATGGTGAGCTGGTTGTGGTCGGCGGCGATGTTGGCGGTGGTGAACACCGGGGCCAGCTCATGCTGGGAGGGGGCGGCCTCGTTGTGCTCGGTCTTGGCCATGACCCCCAGGCGCCACAGCTCCTCGTCCAGGGCCTTCATGAAGGCGGCCACCCGGGGCTTGATGGTGCCGAAATAGTGGTCGTCCAGCTCCTGACCCTTGGGGGGCTTGGCCCCGAAGAGGGTGCGCCCGGTATACACCAGGTCCCGGCGCTTTTCGTACACGGCTTTGTCTATGAGGAAATACTCCTGCTCCGGGCCCACGGTGGTCTTCACGGAGCTGACCTCCGTGTTGCCGAAGAGCTTCAGCACCCTGAGGCACTGGCGGTTCAGAGCCTCCATGGAGCGCAGCAGGGGGGTCTTCTTGTCCAGAGCCTCGCCCCCGTAGGAGCAGAAGGCGGTGGGGATGCACAGCACGTTTTCCTTGATGAAGGCATAGGAGGCCGGGTCCCACACGGTGTAGCCCCGGGCCTCAAAGGTGGCCCGCAGGCCGCCGGAGGGGAAGGAGCTGGCGTCCGGCTCGCCCTGGATGAGCTCCTTGCCGGAAAACTCCATGATGACCCGCCCCCCGTCCACCGGGGAGATAAAGCTATCGTGCTTCTCGGCGGTGATGCCGGTCATGGGCTGGAACCAGTGGGTGAAGTGGGTGGCGCCCTTTTCTATGGCCCAGTCCTTCATGGCGTTGGCCACCACGGTGGCGGCGGCGCTGTCCAGCCGCTTGCCCTCGTTCATGGAGCGCTGCACCTGCTTGAACACGTCCTTGGGCAGGCGGGAGCGCATGACGGAGTCGTTGAACACGTCGCAGCCGAAGAAATCAGTTACATTCATTTTTTCCATCTTGTACCTCAAATAAGAGAAAGTTTATATACGGTCTCGTGGGACAGCCTTTCCCCGGCGTGGAGAACAGGGGAGGGGAAGGCGTAGTGGTTCATGGCGTCGGGGAAGAGCTGGGTCTCCAGGCAGAAGGCCTGGCGGGGGCCCATCTTCCTGCCCCCCTTGCCGCAAAACTCCCCCAGGAAGTTTGCGGTATAGAGCTGCATGCCCGGCAGCTCCGTAAAGCATTGGAGGCGGATGCCGGTGTCTTCACTGAGGGCCTCGGCGGCCAGGGGGCCGGAGAGGATGAAGTTGTGGTCATAGCCGCCGCCCAGGCGCAGCTGGGCGTCCTCCGCCTCTATATCCCGGCCTATGGGCTTCATGGTGCAAAAGTCAAAGGGCGTGCCCTCTACGGGAAGGGCGCGGCCGGTGGGTATGAGCCCCGGCCCCAGCTCCAGGCGGCTCCGGGCGTTTATCATCAGCTGCTGGCCCAGGACGCTGCCGCCGCCGTTGAGGTTGAAGTAGCTGTGGTTGGTGAGGTTCACCACCGTGTCGGCATCGCTGAGAGCCTCATAGGCGATGTGCAGCTCGTCGCCCTCGGTGAGGGTATAGGTGACGGAGACCCGGAGGTTCCCGGGATAGCCCTCCTCCCCGTCGGGGGAGAGGCGGGAGAAGCGGACGAAGTCCTCCCCGGTATCGCTCTGCCAGACGTATTTGTCAAAGCCCTTTCTGCCGCCGTGGAGGTGGTTCTCCCCGTCGTTGGGGAAGAGCTTGTACTCCCGGCCGCCCAGGGAAAAGGCGCTGCCGCCGATGCGGTTGGCCACACGGCCCACGGTGGCCCCTATGTAGGCGTCCTGGTTTTCATAGCCCTGCACAGTGTCAAAGCCCTGGACCAGGTCGACGAGCTCTCCCCGGCGGTCCTTAAAACGCAGGGACTGGAGGGCGGCCCCGTAATCTATGAGCACGGCCTGAGTGCCGCTGCTGTTTTCAATGCTGTAGGAGCGTACCGGCTGCCCCTGGGCAGTCCGGCCGAAGCTGCTGATAAATACCGGCATAGGAGACACCTCCGCAATATATCATTCTAAATTTTATCA
>DBFSDV010000070.1:0-3096 GCA_048417135.1 Candidatus Limivicinus sp.
TAGGAACAACAAAATGGCCCTCAATGAGTATTCCGTCCATCTCACCCGGCCAAGCCCCAGCTCCGTCACGGCAGGCAGCAGCCGCAGCAGGCTCATGCCCGGCTCATAGACTGTGGCCGCAGCCAGGGCAAAGTATATGACTGGAACGGAAAACAGCGCCCACACCGGGGCGCTGTCCTTAAAACTCTTCTTCATCTGCTTTTGTCTCTCCCTCTGTTTCTGGACGGTGCATTTATTTTCTCGGCCACGGTCTTCAGCTCCTCCAGCTTCTTTCTCACCGAGGGCTCAGCCGCCCTCTCCGTATTCCTCCAGCCACTCCCGTGCTCTTCTGAGGACTTCTCTTGTGGAGCACGGGTCCCGGCTTTTTTTGCTCTCTGGGCCTCCGCCCTGGCGGCGCTGGGCACGGCATATCCCATGGCTTCCAGCACGGCGTTGAGCTGGGCCGAGTAGTTCACATTGGATATGATGTGCACCACCTGTGAGCCCCCCTGATTTACCGCCGCATACAGCACGCCGAAGCGCTTTGACAGCTGCCGGAACTTCTCCATATCGCTCTCCTGAATAGGTATGACCACCGATTCGGCATTGTCCCGGTTGAGCCGCTCCACACCTACCTGGCCCGCCAGCTTATAGTTGTTTTTTATCAGCGCCGCCGTCAGCACCGCAGCATTGACGGCACCCTTGGCGGACAGCTTTGCCGCCAGTTCTGCAACCTGCAAGCCATCCTTCACCAGCAGGTCGGCCACTTCACCGCGCACTTCCATGTTCTCTCACTTCCTTTCTGATTTCTCTGTCCTGCTCCGGCTCCTGCCGGCTCAGCTCTATGTGCTCTTTTATCTCAGGCATGGCCTGGGATATCTTTTGGCAGCACCTCAGCTCCCGGCGCAGTGGACGCAGTTCAAAGCTTATGCTGCTTATCTGGGCAGAGACGTTCTTCCCCCGGCGCTTTTGCCGGTAGAGTTCCCGACGGGAATAGACAAGAGAGTCAATGTCCGCCTGGAGTGCGCTCTCCAGCATGGACAATTGACTCCCATTCTCTATACGATATTTTTGCAGCAGCCGGAACTGCTGCTTGTACTGCTCCAGCTTCCTCACCTCTGCCCGGACTTTGAAGGGCGTGGCTTTTCTCCGCCTGCCTCTTGGCGGAGAGAGCAGCATCAGGTAATACAGATACAGCCGTGCCAGGCGGCTGCGTCTGCCTTTCCGATGGTTCCTGCTCCGCTCCTTGACTTTATATCGTCTGTGGGTAGCAGGCGTAAAAGGGATGTCTCCACGGCCTATACGCTCTCTCAGCTCTTCCTCGCTGTAGCCTGAGCCAAGGCTGTCCAGGCGAACGAAACGCTCCGAGCCCGGCGGTCTCAGGGCGGTGTGCTTCACTTTTGCTCCCCGCTTCACAGTGTAGCCCTGCTTTTCCAGGGCGGTATAGAATGTCTGCATGGACAGCGCCCCGGCCAAGGCTGCGTCAATGTCCCGGCGGATGAGGCCCCGGACAGTGGGCCTGCCCTGCTTCTCCGCCGCCCACTCGGAATACTGTTTTCCCCGGCCTTTCGGCTCCGTCACACTCAGGCCGTGTTCCCGGCTCAGCTGGTTGGAAATGCCCCGGATGTCTCCGAAATAGGCTTTGAAGTCGCTGCGAAACATCCTGCCGTCGGAAAAGGACACGGAGTTGAACACGATGTGGGAGTGGATATGCTCATGGTCGGTGTGGGTGGCCACCACAGCCTCGAAGCGGTCTCCCAGAAGCCGCAGGGCAAACTCCAGGCTGATGGCCTGAGCCTGATCCGCCGTCACCTCGCCGGGGGCATAGGAGTGGATGAGATGGTAGCCCTGCACTCCCTTCAGCTTGTCCCAGCGGCGCTTGGTGTCCAGCATATCCCGGCAGGCAGTCTCCGCCCGACAGTTCAGTCCGGCACACAAAACAGTTTCACCGTCCCTGGCCTTGTCCGGATTCAGGGCATAGTTTATCCGCCTGTCCAGCCGGGAGTGGACGGTGATTATCTTGTCATAGGCCATTACAGCTTGTCCTTCACCAGACGCCAGGCCTGGTTTGCCAGCACGGCAGCCTCAACTATCTCCGGCTCGTGGATGCTCTTGCGGGCGTTGGCCCAATAGGCTATCTGGTTTATGTTGTTGCCTATGGCTGCCAGCTCCCGGAGCAGCGCCCCGTACTCGCCGGGCGGCCTGGGCCGGAGCTGCACTCCGGCAACCAGATTTCGGACGAAGGGGTCAACTCCCATCCCGGCTGTCCCGGCCTGGGTCTTTAGGTGCCGGTACTCTTCATCATTCATCCATATGCTCACATGGCGTTGTCGTCTGCGCATGGCATCCCTCCTTTATCATAAGTTTGACTTGTTAAATAAATACGGTTATAATGTTCTTGAAAACATTGAAAGGGGGCTCTTAGATGAATACTCCTCAGGCCGTTTCTGTTGTTGGCGAGGTATACAGGGAATGCAGTAAAATTTTCCCTTGGGATATACAGGATGCTTTTTTATACGGTTCCTATGCCAGGGGCGACTATGATGCTGAGTCAGACATTGATGTTTTGCTTACTGTAAAGGCCGATGGTGAGGATATTGCCCAGTACAGGGATAGCTTGGCTGAGATAAGTAGTAATCTTAGTTTAAAGCACGATGTGACAATATCAATTACTACAAAGCCTCTTGAGCAATTTCTCCGTTATTCCGGAGTAGTGCCTTTTTACAGGAATGTTCTTCAGGAAGGTATACGCTATGCAATATGATGAGAAGAAAGCTTTATCCACTGCAAGGCTGGAACACAGTGAAGAATGTCTTGGTGCCGCAAAAAACTTACTGAATTCAGGAAATTATAAAAGCGCAGCAAATCGTTCTTATTATGTAGTCTTTCACGCAATGAGAGCTGTACTTGCCTATGATGGGATAGATATGAAAAAGCACAGCGGTATTATTGCGGAATTCCGCCGCCTGTACATCAAAACGGGTATTTTCAGTAATGAGCTCTCTAAAATCATTTCTGTTCTTTTTGATATACGAACTGAAAGTGATTATGATGATTTCTTCATCATTTCAAAAGAGGATGTTATAACCCAAGTTGGTAACGCTGAAATATTTTTAG
>DBFSDV010000071.1:0-2553 GCA_048417135.1 Candidatus Limivicinus sp.
TAGGAACAACAAAATGGCCCTCAATGAGTATTCCGTCCATCTCACCCGGCCAAGCCCCAGCTCCGTCACGGCAGGCAGCAGCCGCAGCAGGCTCATGCCCGGCTCATAGACTGTGGCCGCAGCCAGGGCAAAGTATATGACGGGAACGGAAAACAGCGCCCACACCGGGGCGCTGTCATTAAAGCTTTTCTTCATCTGCTTTTGTCTCTCCCTCTGTTTCTGGACGGTGCATTTATTTTCTCGGCCACGGTCTTCAGCTCCTCCAGCTTCTTTCTCACCGAGGGCTCAGCCACCCTCTCCGTATTCCTCCAGCCACTCCCGTGCCCTTCTGAGGACTTCTCTTGTGGAGCACGGGTCCCGGCTTTTTTTGCTCTCTGGGCCTCCGCCCTGGCGGCGCTGGGCACACCATAGCCCATGGCTTCCAGCACGGCATTGAGCTGGGCCGAGTAGTTCACATTGGATATGATGTGCACCACCTGTGAGCCCTCCTGATTCACCGCCGCATACAGCACCCCGAAGCGCTTTGCCAGCTGCCGGAACTTCTCTATATCCCCCTCCTGAATGGGGATGACCACCGACTCGGCATTGTCCCGGTTGAGCCGCTCCACGCCTACCTGGCCTACCATCTTATAATTGTTCTTTATCAGTGCTGCCGTCAGCACCGCAGCGTTGACGGCGCCCTTGGCGGACAGCTTTGCCGCCAGTTCCGCCACCTGCAAGCCCTCCTTCACCAGCAGGTCGGCCACTTCACCGCTCACTTCCATGTTCCTTCACATCCTTTCTGATTTCTCTGTCCTGCTCCGGCTCCTGCCGGCTCAGCTCTATGTGCTCTTTTATCTTAGGCATGGCCTGGGATATCTTTTGGCAGCACCTCAGCTCCCGGCGCAGGGGACGCAGTTCAAGGCTTATGCTGCTTATCTGGACAGAGACGTCCTTCCCCCGGCGCTTCTGCCGGTAGAGTTCCCGCCGGGAATAGACAAGAGAGTCAATGTCTGCCTGGAGTGCGCTCTCCAGCATTGACAATTGACTCTCATTCTCTATACGGTATTTTTGCAGCAGCCGGAACTGCTGCTTGTACTGCTCCAGTTGCCTCACTTCTGCCCGGACTTTGAATGGCAGGGCCTTTCTCCGCCTGCCTCCTGGCGGGGAGAGCAGCATCAGGTAATACAGGTACAGCCGTGCCAGACGGCCGCGTCTGCCTTTCCGATGGTTCCTGCTCCGGTCCTTGACTTTATAGCGTCTGGGGGCAGCAAGCGGGGGTGGGATGGCCCCATGGCCTATACGTTCTCTCAGCTCTTCCTCGCTGTAGCCTGGGCCAAGGCTGTCCAGGCGAATGAAACGCTCCGAGCCCGGCGGTCTCAGGGCGGTGTGCTTCACTTTTGCTCCCCGCTTCACAGTGTAGCCCTGCTTTTCCAGGGCTGCATAAAAGGTCTGCATGGACAGCGCCCCGGCCAAGGCTGCGTCAATGTCCCGGCGGATTAGACCCCGGACCGTGGGACTGCCCTGCTTCTCCGCCGCCCACTCGGAATACTGTTTTCCCCGGCCTTTGGGCTCCGTCACACTCAGGCCGTGCTCCCTGCTCAGCTGATTGGATATGCCCCGGATGTCTCCGAAATAGGCTTTGAAGTCGCTGCGGAACATCCTGCCGTCGGCAAAGGACACGGAGTTGAACACGATGTGGGAGTGGATATGCTCATGGTCGGTGTGGGTGGCCACCACCGCCTCGAAGCGATTTCCCAGAAGCCGCCGGGCAAACTCCAGGCTGAGGGCCTGGGCCTGGGCCGCCGTCACCTCGCCGGGGGCGTAGGAGTGGATGAGATGGTAGCCCTGCACCCCCTTCAGCTTGTCCCAGCGGCGCTTGGTGTCCAGCATATCCCGGCAGGCCGTCTCTACCCGGCAGTTCAGTCCGGCACATAAAACAGTTTCACCGTCTCTGGCCTTGTCCGGATTCAGGGCATAATTTATCCGCCTGTCCAGCCGGGAGTGGACGGTGATTATCTTGTCATAGGCCATCAGAGCTTGTCCTTCACCAGCCGCCAGGCCTGGTTTGCCAGCACGGCGGCCTCAACTATCTCCGGCTCGTGGATGCTCTTGCGGGCGTTGGCCCAATAGGCTATCTGGTTTATGTTGTTGCCTATGGCTGACAGCTCCCGGAGCAGCGCTCCGTACTCGCCGGGCGGCCTGGGCCGGAGCTGCACTCCGGCAATAGCCTTCCTCACAAAGGCACTGACGGACAAGCCGGTAACTGCGCATTGTTCTCTCAAATGTGCCAGTTCCTTATCTCCCAGCCAGGCACCTACAAAATGTTGTCTGTCTCGCATAGCACCTCCTGTAAAAAGAAATGTGTCTCACGGTGAGACACATTTCCAAAGCATATTTAGTTGGGGTTTAAGGGGGTATCCCCCTAACAAGGGTAGTGTCAAGGATTTTTCGCACTTTGGTTTGCAGCCCCTGGCATGAATGAAGTTAGCCAGCAAGGGAGGCATCCTCCATGGCGGCCTCCAGGTGCTTCATGTTCATATACTTCTTGTTGCCCCACTGGGTGCCGGCTAC
>DBFSDV010000072.1:0-18013 GCA_048417135.1 Candidatus Limivicinus sp.
CTTCTCCTCTGAAGCCGTCGGTTCCGAAATATTTTCCCAAAGAAATTTCCCTCCCGTTAAAGTTTGGCGGCCGCCGCAGGGTCGACGCAGGCGGTGACCTCCAGGGGTATTTGCAGGAAGGCGGCCGGTATATAGCTGTCCGTCCTGCCGTATATCATCTTATAAACCGCGTCCGCCTTCTCCGCCCCTGAGGCCAGGAGAAGGATATCGCGGGATGAGACAAGGGTCTTTATGCCCATGGTCAGGGCATAATCCGTGAGCCGCCGCTCCCCGCCCTGATACTGGCGGAATGTGGCGTCGGTGAGTTTCTGGATATGGGTATGGCTGTCAAAGGGGGTGGCGGGCTCGTTGTAGCCTATGTGCCCGTTGATGCCTATGCCCAGGATGCTCAGGTCTATGCCCCCGGCGGCCTCAATGAGTTTGTCGTAGTTCTCCGGCTCCCGCTCCTCCGGGACAAAGAAGCTCCCCTCCGGCAGGTCGATGTTGTCTATGAGCTGCCTTTTCAGTATGCTGCGGCAGCTGTTTTCCTCTTCGCCGCCCACATACTCGGTGACGGCAAAGACCTTGGCCTCCCTGAAGCTCAGCTCCCCTGAGCGGCACATCCGGCTCAAAAGGGCATAGAGCCCCTCCGTGGTGCGGCCGGCAGTGAGGGCCAGGACCGACCCAGGCTTCTCCTTTAAAAGCCGCTGCAGCTTTTCGGCGCAGATACGTTCCAGCTCCGGAAGTTCTCTTATAAGGGTCTTCACCAATATCACCTGCTATTTTAGAAAATTATGGGCATACTACAGCCATGGCTATAATAATCATACGCACGATAATAGTATATTTTTCCCTGCTGGTGACCATGCGCCTGCTGGGCAAGCGGCAGCTGGGGGAGATGGAGCTGTCGGAATTCATTCTGGCGGCCCTCATCGCCGATTTGGCCTCCCTGCCCTTGCAGGACCTGGGCATTCCCATGATAAACGGCCTGGTGCCCATTATGGTGCTCTTTTGCTGCGAGCTGCTCATCGCCGGGCTCTCCATGCGCAGCGTGCGCCTGCGCTCCTTTTTCTCCGGCAAGCCCAGCCTGCTCATAGTCCGGGGCCGCATATGTCAAAGGGAGATGCACAAAAACCGCTTTACTGCCGACGAGCTGATGCAGGAGCTGCGAAACCAGGGCATACTGGACATCAGCTCCGTCCAATACGCCGTGCTGGAGACCGACGGTAAGCTGAACGTGATGCCCTTTGCCGCCAAGTGCCCCGCCACGGCGGAGCAGCTGGGCATAAACGCCTCCGACGAGGGCTACCCCTTCATAGTCATCAACAGCGGCCGGGTGCTCCAGGGGAACCTGAAGCACCTGGGCCGGGACATGAACTGGCTGGATAAACAGCTGAAGCAAAAGGGGCTCAGCTCGCCGGAGCAGGTCTTTCTCATGACCGCCGACAAAAACGACCACGTATATCTGGCGGAAAAGGAGAAGAAGAAATGAGCCGTGAACTTCTGGCCTCCCTGCTCATCCTGCTGCTCATCCTGGGGGCCTGGTGGAACATCCGGGCCGTGGATTCCCTGTCCGAAGACATGCTCTCCGCCCTGGAGGTATCGGAGCAGGCGGCGGAGGCCGGGGACGGCGCCGCAGCCCTGCGGGCCATGGACGCCGCCCTGGAGCGCTGGCTCCGGGCCGACAGCTACACCCACATCTTCATCCGCCACTCGGAGATAGACTCCACCGCCGACGCCTTTTACGAACTGCGTCAGCTTCTCCTCGCCGGGGACCTGGAGGGCAGTGATGCGGCCTACGGGAAACTCCGCTACCACATCATCAGCATACAGGAGATGGAGCACCCCGCTCTGGGCAGCATTTTTTGATGCAACTTATTTGTCCTGCAGGAGCTTGGACAGCTCCTCCATGAAGGTGTTTATATCCTTGAAGCTGCGGTACACCGAGGCAAAGCGCACATAGGCCACCTCGTCTATGCTCTTGAGCCGGGCCATGACCATCTCGCCGATGTCCACGGTGCTTATCTCCCGCTCCAGATTGCTCTGCAGCTCCTGCTCTATGTCGTCGGCTATGGTCTCCAGCTGGGCCAGAGTTACGGGCCGCTTCTCGCAGGCCCGGACCATGCCGTTAATCAGCTTCACCTTGTCAAAGGTCTGGCGGCTGCCGTCCCTCTTCACCACCACCAGAGGCAGGCGCTCGATTATCTCATAGGTGGTAAAACGCTTCTGGCAGGCCAGGCACTCCCGGCGGCGGCGGATGGTGGCTCCCTCTTCGGCGGGTCTGGAATCTATGACCCGGCTCTCGGAGTAGCCGCAAAAGGGACATTTCATATCTCCTATCTCTCCCTTAACTAGCATTATGTAGACTCAACGGATGTATTGTATCACAGGATGGCCCACAGCGCTATACAAAATATTGCCAATTCTCCCATGAAATATTGATATTTTTTCCTAAATTAGTAATTTCTTTCGCACCATAGCACAGACTCTACACCATGCCCCAAAATCTTCCTTTCTCCCCGCACTTGTCCCCATAGTTAAGAATCTCCCCGGGCCCTGGGCCCGGGGAGATTTAAGTTTACATAATTTAAATCGTCAGGCTTCCGCAAAGCCGCAGGCGGTCTCCATTATCCGTATGAGCACTCTTATGCCCTGGATGTAGCTGCGCCGGGAGATGCGCTCGTTGGTGCCGTGGACCAGGCCGGCGGTCTCGGCGGCCTCGCTGAGGAAGGGGGCGCAGCGCAGGCAGGCGGAGCAGATGTTCTCATACTGCCTGGCGTCGGTGGCTCCGGCGCTGATGGAGGGGATGAACACCACATTATTATAATAGTAGTTCATGGCCTCCAGGAGCTTTTCGTAGCCGTAGCCGGAGGCGGCGGAGAGCCGGGAGGGGTCGTTGGCCTGGGTGAACCGGGCCTTCACCCCCGTGCCCTCCAGAGCGCCGAAGCAGCGCTGCTTCAGCTCCTCCACGCTGTCTCCCGGGATAAGTCGGAAGTTGATGTTGGCGCTTATATCCTGGGGCAGCACATTGCAGGCGGGACTGCCGCCGGATATCATGGTGGGGGCAATGGTGGTGGCGGTGAGGGGGAACAGCTCTCTCACCGAAGCGCAGTATTCCATGATAGCCTTGGCGTTGCCCGGGATGTCCTTCACCAGACTCTTCAAAGGCTCCCGGGTCACATAGGGGGCGATGGCTCTCAGGCACTGCTCCAAGGCCTGGGGCATTTCAGCCGCCCGGGCGGTGGAGCACACCGCAGTGATGGCCCGGGCCATGTGCTCCAGGGAGCTGCCGCCGAAGGGATTGCTGGAGTGGCCGCCCTTGCCCTTGGCGGTGAGCTGCAGGTCCGCATAGCCCTTTTCCGCCAGGTGTATCTGGCAGACGTTTACCTCCGGGGCGCAGTAGACTGCCCCGGACTCTATGCTGCCGCCGCCTTCGTCCAGCAGGAACTCCAGTTGAACACCCCGGCTCTCCAGCAGCTTTGCCATGGCCAGGGCCCCGGTATTGAAGGTCTCCTCGTCCTCCCCGAAGGCCAAGTACACGTCCCGCTCCGGGCGGCAGCCCCGGCCGAGAAGGTACTCCGCAGCCTCCAGCACGCCGAAGACCTGGCACTTGATATCCAGGGCCCCCCGGCCCCAGATGCAGCCCTGGGCTATCTCCCCGGAGAAGGGGCCGTAGCTCCAGTCGCCCTCGGTTCCGGCCTCCACGCCCACCACGTCCATATGGGACATGAAGAGTGCGGGCTTCAGGCTCTTGTCTCTGCCCTCTATATGTATGAGCAGGCTGCGGCCCACGGTCTCGGTGACGGCTTTGGCCGCCACTGTGGGGTAGGACTCATGTATCAGCTGCCGGAGCTTGGCAAACTCCCCGTCACAGCCCTCGGTACCGTTCACCGTGCGGCAGCTTATGGCGGCAGAGAGACGGCGGCAGGCCCCCTCCCCGTCCAGCTGGGAGTAGTCTCCTTCGTTTCTGTAAAACTTCTGAAAGTCGGTCATTTGTCCTCCAGATAACGGCTGAGAAATTCCCTGGTACGCTCCTCCTTGGGGTTGCCGAAAACCTCTTTGGGGCTGCCCTGTTCCAGGATGACGCCGTTATCCATAAATACCACCCGGTCGCTGACCTCCCGGGCGAAGGCCATCTCATGAGTAACCACTATCATGGTCATGCCCTGGGCGGCCAGATTCTTCATAACGTCCAGCACCTCGCCCACTATCTCCGGGTCAAGGGCGCTGGTGGGCTCGTCAAAGAGCATTATCTCCGGCTCCATGCACAGGGCCCGGGCTATGGCCACCCTCTGCTTCTGCCCGCCGGAGAGCTTGCGGCTGTCAGCGTTTATAAAGTCCTCCAGCCCCACGTTCTTCAGGTGCTTCACGGCGGTCTCTTCCGCCTGCTGTCGCTTTATCTTCTTCACAGTCATGGGGGCCATGGTGCAGTTGTCCAGCACATTTTTGTTGTTGAAGAGGTTGAAGCTCTGGAACACCATGCCTATGCGCTGGCGCAGGGCGTTGAGGTTGGAGTTCAAATCCATCAGGTCCTCGCCGTCAAACCAGATGTGGCCGGAGTCGGCATATTCCAGCAGGTTTATGCAGCGCAGCAGGGTGCTCTTGCCGGAGCCGGAGGCGCCGATGATGCACACCACTTCCCCGGGCATGACCTCCAGGTCTATGCCCTTGAGGACCTTCAGATTCCCGAAGGACTTTTCCAGCTTTTCTATTTTGATTATAGCTTCCATAGTCTTCACCTCAGTTGGAGCTGGGCAGTTCACGCACGTTGGTGTCCAGTTTCCGGGAGATAGCCTTCATCAGCAGGGATGAGAAATAGGTCATTATAAGGTAGAACACGGCGGCGATGCAGTAGCACTCCAGGGACTTGAAGTAGATGCCGGCGACGGAGGTTGTGGCGTACATCAGATCCATGCAGCCTATGACGGAGAGCACCGAGGAGTCCTTGATGTTGATGATGAACTCGTTGCCTATGGCGGGGATGCTGTTCTTCACCGCC
Source organism: Candidatus Limivicinus sp. (assembly GCA_048417135.1). GTDB lineage: Bacteria > Bacillota > Clostridia > Oscillospirales > Oscillospiraceae > Limivicinus. Next base: position 4,979 of record DBFSDV010000072.1, read on the forward strand.
TGGGGGAAGACCACCTTTATCATGGTCTGCCAGCCGGTCATGCCCAGGCTGCGGGCGGCCTCGGTCTGGCCGTGGTCTATGGACTCTATGCCGCCTCTCAGTACCTCCGCCAGATAGGCGGTGGAGTTGAGGGAGACGGTTATGAGGCCGGAGATGAAGAAGCTCCACACCTGGTTTATCTCCGTGACGCTCATGCCGGTGCCCTTGAAGATGTTGAAGCCCGCATAGTAGAAGATCATGGCCTGCACCATCATGGGTGTGCCCCGGATGACGGTGATGTAGGCGCTGGCAAAGTTCCGGCCCACGCACTTTAAAAAGCGGACCAGGTCATTGTCCTGGCGGTCGGGGGTCTGGATGCGCAGAGTGACCATGAAAAGGCTCAGCACAAAGGCGATGAGGGTGCCCAGCAGGGCTATGCGCACCGTGGTCCATATGCCCATCCTGAAGAAGGTGGCCCCGTTGTGGAGCATGTAGAGCATGGCGGGCACGAAGCCCTCGGGCATCCTGTCGGCCCCGGTGCTGTTGCCGGCCATGACGGAAAAGCTCATAAGGGGCCGGTCAATGAACAGCAGCAGCACTGCGGCGCAGAGCACATAGGAGAAGTAGCGGGCGGCCTTAACCATGGCCGGCCTCTTGAAAAAGGTGTCGGAATAGTTCTTCCAGTGGCTCAGCTTCGCCGCCAGGGCGGCCAGGGCCAGGAGCATGAAGGCTCCGCAGATTCCCGCAAGGATGTAGAGCAGAGGGGAGCTGCCCAGGAAGCTCAGCCGGGACGGCTGCATCGACGCCATTTTTATTCCCAGGGCGCCCAGCACAGCGCCGGCAAGATATACGTAAGGGTGGTCCTTCTTTATAAAGTTTACCAGTTTATTCATCATGAGCCTCCATGGGTCAAGCTATTATTTCCGCCGCTCCGGCGGGGAAAATTTGAAGATCAGTTGGGCTGGTTCTCCACTGCCCAGTTCCACAGCTCGGTGAGGTCGTCCTCGGTGTACAGGGCCAGGGCCTCGTTCACCTGGGAGAGAAGCTCGTCGTCGCTCTTTCTCAGGCCCACGCAGGAGCCGTTGAAGCCCAGGTCAAAGCCGTCGCCCTCTTCAAAGACGATGATGTTGTAGTCCGGGTTCAGCTCCAGGTAACCGGGGGCGTTTTCCAGGTTGATGACTATGGCGTCGCAGGTGCCCTGGTCAAGACGGGAGATCATGTTGGGCACGCTGTCCACCGGAGGCAGGTGGTTCACGCCGTCCATCTGGTCGATGACGGTGTCCAGCATGGTGTCCTTCTGGCCCAGGATGCTGGCGCCGGAGAAGTCATGGATGGTGGTGCCGCCGGCATAGGGGGAGTCGGGCAGGGTCATCAGGGCGTATACGGTGCTGTGGTAGGGGTCGGAGAAGTTGATGGACTGGCGGCGATCCTCAGTGTCGGCCATGCCGGCGATGATGGCATCTATCTGGCCTTGGTTGAGAGCCTCGATAAGTCCGGTCCAGGCCAGCTTCACAATGACCAGCTCACGGCCCAGGTAGTCGGCTATGTGCTTTGCAATCTGCACGTCGTAGCCCTCGGCATAGGCGCCGGGCACGTTCTCAATGGGGTAGTTGGAATCGGTCTGGGTGTCCTCCTGCCAGTTGCTGGGGGCGTAGGCGCACTCCATGCCCACGCGGAACTGGAGCACCTCGCCGCTGTCGGCGCTGTCCTCGGCGCTGGCGGCCTCTTCGGCGGCTGCGGTCTCTTCGGCGGGGGCTTCGGTGGCTGCGGTCTGGCTGCTGCCGCAGGCGGCCAGGGCAAAGATCATAAGGGCAGCAAGCAAAAGGCTTATCATTCTTCTTGTCATTTTCATTTCCGTCCTTTCAGTCATAATCGGGTATACAAAAAGCCATGGCTGCGTGTATCGCATCCATGGCTTAATGACGAAATCATCATCCCCGGAAATAAAGCTCCGGGAACATTTAGCCAATGATAGCGCTCCACAATTCAGTGACAGTCCGCCGGATATTCTCGGGCGGCCCAGCAGAAAAGGTTCAGAACCTCTTTTCCGCTTCGGCGGTGGCCCCTTTCGCCCCATCGGGAGTTCTGACTCCTTTATGGATGCGGGCTAGTAATGACAACCGCGCCTCTACCATTGTCCCAAAGCCTTGCGGCTCCGGGCAATTTATTTTGTTGGGCTGAGCCTAACGCAATTTTCACATCTTGTCAATACCCAAATTCAGCTTTCTTCCAAACGCACAAAAAAAATTGCTTCGGGCAAAAAAATTTCGTTGTTTCGTCCAAGGCTCAGGCCGCCCCGACGTTTATTTTTTTATACAAATTTAACGTCGGCTGTGGTATCATGGGGCAGGTATCCCCTGGGGGATATAAAACACTTCGGAGGCTTGGGAATGCAGAACTTTATCAGGCGCCTCAGTACATCCCAAATTATCATCCTGGGCTTTGCGGGGCTCATACTCCTGGGCAGCCTGCTGCTGATGCTGCCCTTCTCCACGGCGGACGGCAGGGGCGCCCCCTTTGCCGACGCCCTCTTTACCGCCACCTCCGCCGTCTGCGTCACCGGACTGATAGTGCACGACACCGCCACCTACTGGTCCGCCTTCGGCCAGACGGTGATAATCCTGCTCATCCAAATAGGCGGCATGGGCGTGGTCACCGTGGCCCTGGCCATCTACTCCGCATCCGGCAAGCGCATCAGCCTAAAGCAGCGCAGCACCATGCAGGAGTCCATCTCCGCCCACAAGCTGGAGGGCATCGTGGGCATGACCGGCTTTATAATACGCATGAGCCTCGTCTTCGAGCTGGCCGGGGCACTGCTGCTCTCCCCGGTGTTCATCCCCCGCTTCGGCCTGGGGAAAGGCATAGCCTACAGCCTTTTTCACTCCGTCTCCGCCTTCTGCAACGCGGGCTTCGATTTGATGGGGATAAACGGGGAGTACTCCTCCCTCACCGCCTATGGGGCTGATCCCCTGCTGAACATTGTCATCATGGCCCTTATCGTCATCGGCGGCATAGGCTTTCTCACCTGGGACGACATCAGGGCCAACAAGCTGCGCTTCCGGCGCTATCAGCTCCAGAGCAAGGTGGCCATCACCACCTCCCTGCTGCTTATCTTCATCCCCGCCCTCTGCTTTTTCTTTTTCGAGTTCGGGGAGCTGCCCCTCCCCTCCCGGCTGCTGGGCTCCCTGTTTCAGTCCGTCACCGCCCGCACCGCCGGCTTCAACACCCTGGACCTGAGCGCCCTCAGCGAATGCGGCATCTTCCTCATGATAATGCTGATGCTGGTGGGCGGCTCCCCCGGCTCCACCGCCGGCGGCATGAAGACCACCACTCTGGCGGTGCTCATAGCCAACGCCGTCTGCGTCTTCCGCCATCGGGACAGCGCCCGCTTCTTCGGCCGCCGCGTCTCCGACGACACCGTGCGCAGCGCCGCCACCATCCTGGTGATGTATCTTCTCCTGTTCATCGCCGGGGCCCTGATAATAAGCCGTATCGAGGGCCTGCCCCTGATAAGCTGCCTCTTTGAGACCGCCTCCGCCATCGGCACCGTGGGCCTCACCCTGGGCCTCACCCCGGGGCTGGGCCAGCTGTCCCGGGCCATACTCATCTTCCTGATGTACATGGGCCGGGTGGGGGGCCTGACCCTCATCTTTGCCGCCACCGCCCCCAGCCATGGCGTCTCCGCCCGCTACCCCCAGGGCAAGCTCACCGTGGGATAAAAAACAGCCGCTCAGCGGCAGATTGGAGATACATATGAAATCCGTTCTGATAATCGGCCTGGGCCGCTTCGGCAGCCACATCGCCAGAAAGCTCAACTCCATGGGCCATGAGGTCATGGCCGTGGACAGCAACGAGGAGCGCATCAACAGCGTCCTGCCCTACACCACCGGCGCCCAGATAGGGGACAGCACAAACCGGGCCTTTCTGGAGAGCCTGGGGGTGGACAGCTTCGACTCCTGCATCGTGGCCATCGGGGACAACTTCCAGAACTCCCTGGAGACCGCCTACCTGCTGAAGGAGCTGGGGGCCAAGAATGTGATCGCCCGGGCCTCCAGCGGCGTGCAGGAGAAGTTCCTGCTGCGAAACGGCGCCGATCAGGTGGTCTACCCGGAAAAGCAGCTGGCGGCCTGGATAGCCATCCGCTGCACCAGTGAGCACATTCTCGACTACATTGAGCTGGAGGGAGACTACTCCATCTACGAGCTGTCCATCCCGGAACATTGGCTGGGCAAGACTGTGGGCCAGCTGGACATACGAAAGAAGCACGGCATCAATATCCTGGGAGTAAGGAAAGATGGTCATCTGGATCTGAATGTTACCCCGGAATCCCTTCTCAGCCGCGGCTCCTCCATTCTGGTGCTGGGCCCTGACGCCGCCTTGCAGAAGGTGTTCAAAATCTGATATCCGCAAAAGAAAACCACCGGCTTCATCCGGTGGTTTTTGTTTGTTGAATTGGACTTGTCGGCTTATTTGAGCTTTATGATTTCCGCGTTGACGGGGCCGATGCTGCCGCAGTATCTGCCGCAGCCCGCCTCCTGGCAGTCGGCCATATAGCTGTAGGCCTGCTCTCCCCTGTTCACTACCACCAGGTAGGCGCCGTTGTCCGCCTCTTCGCCGAAGACATCCACCCCGTCATTGATGTAGCGCAGGATGAGCAGCACGTCCTTGTTGGCCGCCATGAAGCTGGCATGGCCCGTGGACAGGACGGCGCTGCTGTTTCTCAGCTGGGCAAGGGCGGCGTAATAGTCATGGGTGGCCTCGTCCCCCTCCCGGAAAGGCAGGCGGTTGAAGGGGTCGTTCAGGCCGCACATCCCCTGTTCGTCCCCGTAGTAGATACAGGGCACGCCGGGTATGGTGAACTGTATGGCGGCGCAGACGCGCTGCAGCGCTGCCGCCTGGTCCAGCTCCTCCTGGCCGAAATATATCTTCAGCTGGTCCTCCCGGCTGAGGGACCTGAGCCACACATTGGTGGCCAGGGCGGTGCGCAGCCTCTCCACATCGTGGGAGCCCAAAAGGTTCATCAGGGCGTAGTACATGGGCTTGGGGTAGTTCATCTGCTGGGAGATGAAGAACTCACACAGGGCGTGGGCGTCGGAATAGCCGTGCATAAAGGTCAGCACCGCATCCCGGAAGGGATAGTTCATCACCGAGTCCAGGGACGAGCCCAGGGCGTAGCGGCGGCGGCTGCCGTAGCTCTCCTTGATTATGGCGTCCTCCCAGACCTCGCCGATGATGGGGGCGTCGGGCTTGACAGCCTTGGCCGCATCCCTGATGAGCTCCAGCACGTCGTCGGGCAGTTCGTCGGCCACGTCCAGCCTCCAGCCGGAGGCCCCGTGGCGCAGCCAAAGCTTCACCACGCTGTCCTCCCCGGTGACTATATCCTGCTGCCATTTGGGGTTTTGCTCGTCCACCTCCGGCAGGTCCTTGAAGCCCCACCAGCAGCGGTACTCCTCCGGGAACTTGCTGAAGTCGTACCAGCGGTAGTACTCCGAGTCCTTGCCCTGGCAGGCGCCCACTCCGGGATAGCTGCCGTAGCGGTTGAAGTAGCGGCTGTCCGCCCCGGTGTGGGAGAACACTCCGTCCAGTATCAGGCGGATGCCCAGCTCCCCGGCTCTGGCGCACAGGTGTTCAAAGTCCTCCATGCTGCCCAGGATGGGGTCGGGCCGGTGATAGTCCGAGGTGTCATAGCGGTGGTTGGAGCGGGCCTCCACAATGGGGTTGAGGTAGATGCAGCTTATGCCCAGTTCCTTTAGATAGGGCAGCTTCCCCTCTATTCCCTTGAAGGTGCCGCCGTAGAAGTCGTCGGGGCTGTAATTGCTCTCAAAGGGCCGGGGCTGCCAGCGCACCGGCTCGTTCAGGCTGCCGTGGAGCTCCGGGGTCTGGCCCAGGGAGCGGTGGTATTCTATGCCCTTTTCCGCCGTGTCGTCCTCGCTGAAGCCGAAGCGGTCCGGGAATATCTGATACATCACGCTGCGGCGGAACCAGGCCGGGGTATCGAAGCCCCGCTGGTATACCGTCAGGCGGAAGCCGCCCCCCTCCCGGCCCATGAGCCGGCCGATATAGCCCGTGCCGTCGGGACAGAGCCAGTGGCAGCCCACAACGGTCTCTATCCTGAAGCGGTACCACAGGGCCTGGGCCGTCTCCGGGGCGGTAAAGCAGGCGAAGTAGCAGCTGCCGGCCTGCTTCATGGGGTAGCTCCACTCCACATTGTCCCCGTACACCACCAGGTCCGCCTTTTTCACCTTGCCGCCCTGGAGGCGGAAGGCCAGGCGCACCTCCTGGCCGCACTCCACCGCCCCGTAGGGGCTGCGGAACAGGGCCATGCGGCTGTCGTGGGCCACGGCCAGCACCGTGGCCGCCGTGTGCCGCAGCACACCAATGACGTTGGCGGTGCGGGGCTGGAGGGAATACATGTCCTCCAGGTTTATCCCGGTGGAGCGCAGGTCATCGCAGCAGCGGGACACCGCATAATAGGCTTCATTCAATGAGAAGCCGCAGTCGTCCATGAGCAGGCGCATCAGCTCCGGGGCCATCAGGGGATTTCTCCGGGAATAGAAGCACTCCCCCAGCCGGTCCGGACTGAGGCCCATGAGCAGGCACTGGTGTATTGCGGCATAGCTGGTGGCGGAAGCCTGGAAATACTGCTGGATGAGGCTCTCTATAGGGGCGCTCTCCAGGCGCCGGCACAGCTGTTCGTCCCCGCTCACCGGCACCCAGCGGCCTCCCCTCCACTCCGCCTCTACCATTTTCCGCTCGCTGTAGCTCACCGTCATGCAGCAGCCCTGGGACCAGTGCTCCTTATAGCTGCCGCCGAAATAGACTTTATATCTCCTTAGAGCATCCATAGGTAATGTCTCGCGTACTCCTCAGCCGAAAGGTCAAAGCTGAAGTTCTCCTGCATGGCGTAGTTAATCAGGCCGTGCATCACCTCGTCGTTCCTGTAGCAGCTCAGGGCGCTGCGGATGATATCCCGCATCTCCCAGGCGTCGAAATTGGCGAAGGTGAAGCCGGTACCCTCTCCGGTGAAGCGGTTGTAGGGCCTGACGCTGTCCTTCAGGCCGCCGGTCTCCCTGACTATGGGGATGCAGCCGTAGCGCATGGCTATCATCTGGCTCAAGCCGCAGGGCTCGAAGCGGGAGGGCATGAGGAAGAAGTCGCTGCCGGCGTAGACCAGGTGGGCCAGGTCCTCATTGTAGCCTATGTAGGAGCAGACCTTGCCCCGGTAGCGGCTCTCGGCGCCCCGCATGAAGTTTTCAAAGCGCTCTTCTCCGGAGCCCAGGAGCATGAACTGCATGTCCTCCCGGCTCATCAGGTCGTCCAGAACGCAGGCCACCAGGTCAAAGCCCTTCTGGGAGGTCATGCGGGTGACCATGGCAAAGATGGGCACGTCCGGCCGGACCTCCAGGCCCATCTGCTCCTGGAGCGCCGCCTTGCACTGGGCCTTGCCCTTCAGGTGGCCCCGGTCATAGCGGGCGGGGAGCACCGGGTCTTTGCCGGGGTTGAAGACTGCGGTGTCTATGCCGTTGAGTATGCCGGTGAGCTGGGCGCTGCGGGCATTGAGTATGCCGTCCAGGCCCTCGGAATACTCCGGGGTCATTATCTCCTTGGCATAGCTGGGGCTGACGGTATTTATCCTGTCGGCAAAGACGCAGCCCGCCTTCAGGAAATTGGCGCAGCCGTCCTGCTCCAGGTATTCGCTGGTATAGTAGCTCCGGTCCACCTCCAGCAGGTCCTGGACGAACTCAAAGCTGTAGCGGCCCTGGAACTTGATATTGTGTATGGTGAGCAGGTATTTTATCTTGTCCTGGACCCAGCCCCGGTACTGGGTATGGGCCAGCATGGGCATCATGGCGGTGTGCCAGTCGTTGCAATGGATGATGTCCACGCTGAAGTCCAGGTTGGGTATCACGTCCAGGACGGCCCGGCAGAAGAAGGAATACTGCTCTCCTTCCGCATTGCCGCCCCGGTAGAGCACGTCGCCGAAATACTGCTCGTTGTCTATAAGGTAAAAGGTTATGCCGTCCAGCACCAGCTTCTCCAGGCCCACATAGGCGTTGCGCCAGCCCATGCGGGAGTAGAAATAGAACATGTGCTCCACCTGGTCGGCATACTTCTCCTTGATGCAGCGGTGGTAGGGGGTGATGACCCGGGCTTCGATGCCCAGCTTTTTCAGGGCCTTGGGCAGGGTGCCCACCACGTCGGCCAGGCCGCCGGTCTTGGACAGGGGCACGCACTCGGCAGATGCCAGCAGCACATTGGGCATCTCGGTAAGTCCCCGCTCCCGGAGCATATCTTTAAACTCTTTTTTCATTGGCTTTCCTCCTTTGTTACAGGAATCTCTTGGGGGAGCAAAAGCTCAGCTCTTTGTCTTCTTTCCCGCGGTCCTGGAAGTCTTCACAGTCTTCTCCGCCTTCTCGGCTTTTACGGCCTTCTCCGCTTTGGCGGTCTTCTCGGCTTTCACTGCCTTTTCTGCCTTGGCGGTCTTCTCGGACTTTGCCGGCTTTTCGGCCTTGGCGGCCTTTTCGGCCTTCACGGTCTTTTCGGCCTTCACGGTCTTCTCGGCCTTCACGGTCTTTTCGGCCTTGGCGGTCTTGACCGCCTTGGGGGCTTTCTCAGCCTTGGCCACCTTTACGGTCTTTGTGTCCTTGTCGTCCTTCTTGGGTCTGAAGCTGTAGAAGAGGCAGGACATGCCGGGCAGGCTCACGCTGGCGGAATACTCCATATCCAGGAAGGGCTCCTTCCTGGTGCTTATGCGTTTCTTGCAGCTCTTGCCGCTGCCGCCGTAGACCTCGTCCTCGCTGCTGAGGAGCTTGTTCAGGCTGCCCTCGCAGGGCAGGGCAATGACGAAGTTCTCATAGTCCACGGGGGTGAAGTTGCAGATGCAGACCACATAGTCGTCGTCCGCCTGGGAAGAGCGCATGAAGGCTATGGAGCTGCGCTCCCTGTCGTCCACGTTCAGCCATTTGAAGCCGTCCCAGGAGCGGTCTATCCTGTACATGGCGGGGTGGTTCTGGTAGATGCGGTTGAGCTGCCGGTAATACTGGCGCATGCCCTCGTGCTTGGGGTAATCCAGGAGCATCCAGTCCAGCTGATGCTGCCAGTTCCACTCTATGAACTGGGCAAACTCCCCGCCCATGAAGCACAGCTTCTTGCCGGGGTGGGCGAACTGGTAGCCGTAGAGGCTGCGCAGGGAGGCGAACTTCTGGTCATAGTCCCCGCTCATCTTGTTGACCATGGAGCCCTTGCCGTGGACAACCTCGTCGTGGGAGTAGGCCAGGATGAAGTTCTCGGAGAAGGCGTACATCATGGAGAAGGTGAGCCGGTCGTGGTTGAAGCTGCGGAAATAGGGGTCCAGGCTCATGTAATCTATGGTGTCGTGCATGAAGCCCATGTCCCACTTGAAGGTGAAGCCCAGGCCGCCGTCCTCCACGCTTCCGGTTATCAGGGGGAAGGCGGTGGACTCCTCGGCGATGGTGATGGCGCCGGGGTAGTTCTGCAGCACGGTGCTGTTCATCTTCTGCAGGAAGGCCACGGCCTCCAGGTTGGTGTTGCCCCCGTCCTTGTTGGGGGTGAAGTTGCTGCCCCGGCCGTAGTCCAGGTACAGCATGGAGGACACCGCGTCCACCCTTATGCCGTCCACATGGTACTCCTCAAAGAAGAGGCAGGCGGAGGAGATGAGGAAGCTCTGCACCTGGGTGGAGCCGTAGTCGAAGATGAGGGTGCCCCAGTCCGGATGCTCGGCCATGCGCTGCTCCTTGCACTCGTAGAGGTTGGTGCCGTCAAAGCAGGCCAGGCCGTGCTCGTCCCTGGGGAAGTGGGCGGGCACCCAGTCGATGATGACGCCGATGCCGGCGGCATGGAGGGTGTCCACCATGCACTTGAAGTCGTCGGGGTTGCCGTAGCGGGAGGTGGGGGCATAGTAGCCGGTGACCTGGTAGCCCCAGGAGCCGTCATAGGGGTATTCCGTCACGGGCATAAGCTCCACGTGGGTGAAGCCCATGTCCTTGCAGTAGGCGGCCAGGGCCTCCCCCAGCAGGCGGTACTGGGCTTTCTCATAGCCCAGGTCCTTCCAGGAGCCCAGATTCACCTCATAGATGCTCATGGGGCGGCTGAGGGCGTCCCTGCGGCTGCGCTTTTCCATATAGCCGCCGTCGGTCCACTGGTAGCTGCCCCCGTCCCAGACTATTGAGGCGGTGTCCTTCCCGTTCTGGGAGAAGGCGGCGAAGGGGTCGGACTTCAGGACCTGCCTGCCGTTGGCCTGGGTGACGCAGTACTTATAGAGGGCGTCCTTCTGCAGGCCCTCCACAAAGCAGACCCAGACCCCGCCTTCCATGAGTTCCATGGGTGTGGCGTCCCGGTTCCAGCCATTAAAATCACCCACCAGCGATACGGCCTTGGCGTTGGGTGCCCAAAGGATAAAGCGGTGAGCGTTCAGTTCCGGCACATAGTGGCAGCCATAGCACAGCCATGCCTTCTGTGCCTTGCCGGTGTTGAAAAGGTATATATCCCCGTTGGGGATATAGTTCAGATATTTTGCATCCATGCGCATATCTCCCTTGTCTTAATGTATTTTTTTATTATCCGTCGAATACATTATACATACTTTTTCTGTCAATTCCAAGAGAAAACTTTGCCGCGGGAACAAAATAGGCATTTTTAGGCATTTTGCTGTATACGCAGGGTATAATTCCGGTCAATAAGGCTGGAGGGCGGAAAAAATTCCCCCGGCTCCTGGGAGCCGGGGGAATGCGAACTTATTTGCCTTTTGCTTTTTCCCGTATCAGAGGGGGCTTACTTGCTTCTCATCTTCTTGACCTTGGGCAGGACGGCTACCATTGCGCTGCCGGAGAGGATGAGCACTGCGGCCCACAGGGCCAGACTGCTCTCATCGCCGGTCTGGGGGCTGGCGGAGGCCTGAGCCTTGGTCAGGATCTGGAAGGTGCAGCTGGGGGTATCGCCGCCGGTGGTCTGCACGGTGAGGGTGTAGGTATTGCCTGCGGTGAGGTTGTTCAGGAAGTCTGCGGTAAGAGTGATGGTCTTGCCGTTGTTGCTGAGGCTGTAGTAGTTGCTCCAGTAATTGGAGAGCTCACTGTTGCCAACCCATACGCGGGAAATAGCTCCGGAGCAGATGAAGGACAGGCTCTTGCTGCTGCCGATGACGTGCTTGTCGGTATCAACGGCTCTCAGGGTGGCGCCCACTCTGAAGGTGCAGCTGGCAACGCCGGAAGTAGTCCTTACGCTTATGGTGTGCTCACCGACAGCCAGGGAATCCATCAGGCTGGAGGCAACACCCAGTCTCCAATATCCGTTGTAGGTCAGCTTGTCGCCGCCGATCTGGATACCGTCGATGATGACCTCATAGTAGTCATATGCGACGCCGTCCATCAGCTGCAGGCCGGGATTTACCTGGAAGTAGCAGGTGCCGTCACCGGAGTACCAGGTGTAGCTCTCGGGAGTGATGGTGGCAGTGCCGGAGGGGATGTTGGTACCCTGGACAACAAAGGTGCCCATGGAGGTGGCTACGGTATTGCCATCGCTGTTGGTGCCGCTGGCACGATAAAGCGTGTAGCTGCCGTTGGCGAGCCCGTCAAGGAAGCTGTTCTTGAGAGTCAGCCTGTAATTATAGCCGTTGGAAATGCTGCTGATGGAGTAGTAACCAGTGCTCAGAGCAGTGATAGTTCCGTTGGCGGGCTTGTAGTAGTAGGTGCCGTTGGTGGAGGCGATTTTAAAGTCCACATAGACGCTGCCGCTGCTGTTGCGGGTATAGGGGGAACCGTAGAGAGTGTAGCCGTCACCGGTGGTGTCGTCGCCGGTGCTGCCCTTAAGCTGCACGGTATAGTAGCCGCTGGCGTCGGGGCCTACCACCTCATAGGTGTCGGGAACAACCGACTTCAGCCTGCTCAGCTGGTTAGAAGCTAATTTCCACTTGCCGCCGGTGACCCCGCGGGTGCTGCCCAAGTCGTCGTTAGTGGTAAAGCTCTCCACCGTGCCGCCGCTTACCAGCAAAGTTGCACCTGTACTCGCAGTCAGCGCCTTTACAGTGCCGCTGCCCATGGAGAGAGTCGCGCCATTGTTGAGCGTCACATTATCGGCAGTCCCGCCGTTGACGGTGAGCTTAGCTGCGGACCCGCTCAAAATCACGGCATTTTCAAGGTCAACGCCGGTGCCCAGGTAAATCTGAGTTCCGTCAAAGGTGCTGCCATTGTTATTCAGGAAGGAGCCGCCGTCGGTCCCGTAAACATTCAGAGTGCATCCGCTGAAATTGCAGTTCGTGAGAACCAGCCTGTTGCTGGCAAGGCTCAGGTTGTAGGTGACGCCGCTGGCAGAGAATCCACTAAGTTCCATATTTTGAACAGTATCAAGATTGGGATTGAACACTATAGTGGCTCCGCTTGTGGCATTCTGGAAAGCTGTCTTTAGATCCGTGTACTTGGTCTCTCCAATTTTGGCGACCCAATCGCTGGTGTTATCAACAACGCCATTTTGAATAATGTAGTCAGTATCGATGCCCGCACTATTTATAAGCGTTGCATTGGTCTCAACGAAGATTCTACCGGTGCCGGTAAAGCTAACCTTTCCGTTTTCAAAGGTCACTGTGCAGCCAACGATCGAAATGTTGGTATTACCCAGTGAGAGTGTTTTTCCTCCCAGGTCTATGGTCATGGACTTTGCAATAGAGACCTTATTATCTGTCTCGCTATTAAGTGTGGTATCAGCCTTGAGGGTCAGTGTGCCGTTTGTTGCAGTATACCCCACGGCACTGCCCATAGTGGCGTAAGTAACGCCGTTTACTTCCCAGTTGTTCCCTATTGCGGACGACATGGGCATTATGCCTCCCACAGTCAAAACATCCTGGCTCCCGCTAATTACATTGGAGTTGTTGTTATCATCGATAACAATTGTGCTGTTGCCATTGCTGGCATTGTTTGCTTCTTTATTACCGCCGCTGACAACTTCGTTATTGTTATTATCAATAACTATTTCATCAGCATAGGCTGCGCCGCCTATGAGGCTCAGGCACATGGCAACCAGAAGAAGCATGGATAAGATTTTAGT